>NZ_JBEPLO010000014.1:0-69981 GCF_040545225.1 Streptococcus rupicaprae
TAAACTGCTTCGATATTGATTATAGATGACTTTTCGTCTATACTTAGGGGTGAACACAATGTGATATTTACAATTCCACTTTGTGTGTGATAAACTATGTGCTTTTTGAGCCATATTTTTCTCCTTTCGCTCTACAATAGGCTTGAACACCTTTATTGTATCGCGTTTGGAGTTTTTTTGGTATAACCTTCGATGCGCACCCGCATAGCGGGTGGTTTATTGGTCACGCACCTTCGGAGCGTAACGGACTTAAAGTCACATAATTACAAAAGACCCAAGCTGGCCTGCTTCGGTCTTTTAACATTTCATGTAAACTTGTGGATCAACTTAGAAGGATCCCCCTCCTCCGCCTCCGCCAGAGAAGCCGCCAGAGGAGAAGCCGCCTCCACTGCTGCTACTGCCTGAGGAGACAGAGAAGTTGCTGGCCTGCCTTGCTGTGTGAACATCTTGGCTGAAAGAACCCGTCCGTGCACTTAAAAACGGAGAATAGCCTCGGTAAACATAAGCGTTGAGAGATGGGTTATCCAATTGGATGTCATTGATTTCAAGGACTCGGCTCACTTCTTTGGCGTAGCCAAACAGGGTTGCATAGACCAAGAGGCGATTCCATAAAACAACTGCCTCAAGTTCCGTCTTGTCAAAACGGCCAATATCGCGCAGCATATTTTTAAAAGCCTCCCAAAGCTGATACTGTTCTAAACCTGCCTCGGTCAATAGGCCATCTCGTTTCAGACTTGACTTTTTACTATAAAGAGTCAAGATAGCGATCGCCATGAGCCCACTGAGGCCTAGGAGGACCCAACTGTGGGTTGAAAAGCGTGTGAGCAGGTAGAGGTAAAAGAGGAAGATAGTGAGTCCAACCGCGACAGAAGGGAGGCCAATGGTAAAGAGTTGCGCGCCTTCCCTCGACTGAAACGGTCTGTAGTAGACTGGAAGATTAAGTCTATTTAAGTCTCTATCTAGGGCATCGGAGAGCCCTTCAAAGGCTTGGTTATAGCGTTTGAGTAAGTTTTTTCCGCTAGCACGAATGGCAGTCTGCTTGCTCCGTGACCGAGAAGCCAATACATGGTTTTCTGCTGAAAAGTCTGAGAAGAGCTGGTCCATGGCCAGTTCTTTCTGGCCTGAGAAGGCCATGTTGAGAAAGGCACTTTCAGCCTCGCTAAGACCTTGACTAGACTGATAAACCAAGAGCGGCTCCTCTCCCTGCTCTTCAATAACCAAGTTGCCCCGGTCAATCAAGTCCAAGATGGTCGCTTGCGCAAGATGGTCAAAGTCCATGCGACTCGGCTGAGGATTGGCCGGATTGATGACTTCAAGCTCTGTATTGTAGATGGCACGCGTCACCTGCATGGGGTTGAGAGAACTTGGCACCTCATAGAGTCTCGAATTTTTAAGCATCTTGGTTCGAAGGTCAACCTTGCGCCTAAAGACAGTCCAGCGCAGGCCATCTAGGACCAAAGCCACAGCTGCGGCAAGAGGCAACCAAAGGTAGGTCACGCGCTCCATTAGCTGAGAATATTTTTTGATATTGGCTTCTGTGGCTTGATAGGCGGGGAGGCCATCTTCTGGGATGATCGTTTGTGTGTCCACAGCAGATAAGATCTCCCTGCTCCAGTAGCCATGAAACTCCAGCTTCTTCCCACTGCCTAGCCGTCCCAAGCGGACCAGATAGTCCTGACCATCCTGCTCCACCTGGGCAGCTTCCCTCAGATAGCCTGTGTGGACAGCCATCTGCCCCTTATCATAGGCTGGCGCAGTAATCCGAAAGTCGATATTATAGAGAGGAATATCCCAGTCACTGATGGGCAACCACTTGAGCTCTGCAATATCTTGGTAAGGATAGAGCATGTTTTGCAGGGGCCACCGAACCTGTATCTTGACTCGGTCACCGTCCTGTACTGCATTGTAAACCTTGAGGCGATAGCCATCTCCCATGTACTCAATAGCAACTTGTCTGGACTGCTCCAATTCGCCAGGATAGTTGGAACTGACCAGTGCATCATTTTTATAGACTCGGTACTGGATCTGGTCAGCCTGAATAGCAAAATTGGGAGGCAGGTCCCCCGCCATTCCTAGGGTCACATATTGACCATTGTAAGAATCCTCATACTGGTAATGCAATTCTTGGTCAAAGGTTGCTGAATTATCCTCCTTGATGGTCAAGTGCCCCTTGTACTGGGTAATGTCATAAGCCTTGACTACCTGAGGCCCAAAAAAGAAGGCCAAACAAGCTATTAAAAAAGCTAAGAAAAGTTTCTGCCATTTCTGCCGAGTCCCAATCATTGCCACACCTCCTTGTAGAATTTAAGATAGGTTACTTATCCTCAAAAAAATTAATCTAGCCTAGGAGACGAAGCTGATGATAGAACTAGAGTTGATCAAAGCAAGTTGACAAGAGCTATCATTGGTTTTCAAGAATATTCATCATTGTGCTAGTCTACCTATGCCAGAAGGGCCTTGGTACTTCTGGACGATTTACTAAGACTAGTATACCATTTTTTTGAAAAAGACTGATCCAAAAACCGCCTTTATGGGGTGCAAAAGGCCTGACTGCCAATTAGGATGGCAAATCAGGCCTCTTTTCATTTGGTTAGCTAGCAAGATTCTGCCAACACCCTTGTCTATACTAGTTTAATGCCTTCCCACATGAATCCGGTTGATGGCACGCTGGAGGGCAACACGTGCACGGCGCTCTTGGTCGATGGAATGGGCTGCTTGTGCACGTTGGATTTCCTGCTCTGCCAGGAGTTTAGCCCGCTCTGCCCTTGAAACATCAATATCTCTTTCGCGCTCCGCCGCATCCGACACAATGGTAATCAAATCATCAGCTATCTCAATGATACCACCATTAACAGCAATCCAGTCGACATGGTTGACATCATCGATCCGGCGCACCTTGATTTCTGCGATGTCTAAGGGGGCAATCAGATTGGAATGGCCTGGGTAAATCCCCATTTCCCCGACACTGGTCCGACATTGGACATAGGTCGCATGGTGGTCATAACGCACGCCATCAGGGGTCACAATTTGAACCGTCATCTGTTTCACAGTCTAGCCTCCTACAGTTGCATTTGGGCTGCTTTTTTGACCACATCCTCAATCGTACCGACGTTTCGGAAGGCATCTTCCGGCAGGCGATCGTGCTTGCCGTCTAAGATTTCCTTGAAACCGCGAACGGTCTCTTCAACTGGAACGTAGGAACCAGGAATTCCTGTAAACTGCTCAGCCACATTGAAATTCTGGGAAAGGAAAAACTGAACCCGACGCGCTCTGGCCACAAGTGTTTTTTCCTCATCAGACAGCTCATCCATCCCCAAGATGGCGATGATGTCCTGCAATTCATGGTAGCGTTGCAAGACACGCTGAACTTCCGTTGCGACTTGGTAGTGCTCCTCACCGACAATCTCAGGTGCCAGAGCGCGAGAGCTGGAAGCCAAGGGGTCTACCGCAGGGTAAATCCCTAACTGGGTGAGTTTACGTTCCAAGTTGGTTGTCGAATCCAAATGAGCAAAAGCCGTCGCAGGTGCTGGATCCGTATAGTCATCGGCTGGCACATAAATAGCCTGGATTGATGTCACCGATCCTCTTTCTGTCGATGTGATCCGCTCCTGCAACTGCCCCATTTCTGTAGCCAAAGTCGGTTGATAACCAACCGCAGACGGCATCCGCCCTAGAAGCGCAGAGACTTCTGACCCCGCCTGAGTAAAGCGGAAGATATTATCTATGAAGAGCAGCACATCCTGACCTTCCACATCACGGAAATATTCTGCCAGGGTCAAGCCTGTCAAGGCAACCCGCATCCGGGCGCCAGGCGGCTCGTTCATCTGACCAAATACCATGGCTGTCTTCTCAATAACGCCAGACTCTTTCATCTCCCAGTAAAGGTCATTCCCCTCACGGGTACGCTCACCGACACCTGTAAAGACCGAAATCCCACCGTGCTCTTGGGCAATATTGTGAATCAATTCTTGGATCAGTACGGTCTTACCGACCCCTGCTCCTCCAAAGAGACCAACCTTACCGCCTTTCAGATAGGGGGCCAAGAGATCAATCACCTTGATACCTGTTTCCAAAATCTCAGTTGAAGTCGACAACTGATCAAAGGTCGGTGCTTTTTTATGAATGGGCTCACGCTTGATCTCGCTGGCCAAAACAGGTTCCAAATCGATAGTGTCTCCCAAGACATTAAATACTCGGCCTAGGGTTTCTTTCCCGACTGGTACAGAAATAGGACGGCCCGTATCTAACACTTCAAGTCCCCTAGTCAAACCTTCTGTGGCCGTCATGGCAATCGTTCTCACCACACCGTCTCCAAGTTCTAGAGCGACTTCAAGGACAACTTTCTCCTTTGAACCGTCCGTCTTATAAACAACTAGAGCATTATTGATATCAGGGATTTTCGCTTCTGGCTCAAAATAAACATCTACAACAGGCCCAATCACCTGCGTAATTTTTCCTGAACTCATCTTCTTCCTCTCTCCTTTTTACGAAATGGCATTAGCGCCACTAACAATCTCAGTGATTTCCTGTGTGATTCCAGCCTGGCGGGCACGATTATACTGAATGGTCAAGTCTGAAATAATCTGCTTGGCATTATCGGTTGCAGCCTGCATAGCTGTCATGCTGGCAGCACTCTCAGCTGTTTTCGCATCAACAATCGCCCCATAAATCATAGATTCTGCGTACTGTGGTAACAACTGTTCCAGAATGGTATCACGGTCAGGTTCCAAATCAAAGGTCTTAGTGTAGCCATCTGCCTCGTTCGGATCCAGATGGGCAATCGGCAACATCTGCTCCACTCGTACCTGGCTGGTCAAACTATTAATATGGTGGGTGTAGCAGACATAGAGAGCATCAAAGAGCTCGTTTTGATACATGTCTAAAGCAGTCATGATAATCTGCCGCACCTCTTCAAAACTCGGATGATCCGATAAGCCTCTTAGCTCAAAAATAGGTGTAATCCCACGAACCTTTAAAAAATCCGCTCCAATTCCACCAAGACATAGAACCGCATACTCGTCTGGCGACTCATGATCCTGATCGATCATCTCCATAACAGAACGGAGGATGGTTGAATTGTAACTACCTACTAACCCCTTATCAGAGGTGATAATCAAGTAAGCTGTCTTTTTGATCTCCCGTTCAATCAGCATGGGATTGGTCGTCCCCTTAATCAGCTCTGCCTGCATAAGGTCCGTTGTAATCTGGCGAATTTTTTGAGTATAGATTTGAAATGATTTGGCATGGGTCTCCGACCTAGCTAAACGCGAAACAGCTACCATATGCATAGCACCTGTAATATGGCTGGTTTTCTGGGTGGATGCAATCCGAGATTTGATCTCATTGAGAGAATTTCCCATTCCTTACTCCTGTCGTTCTATTTATAAGAAGCCTCCGCCTTAAAACTGCGAATGGCAGCATCTAGGACAGCTTCGTCTGGCAAATCTTTGGTCTCACGAATATGGCTCAATAAATCATCATGGTGCAGGTCAAAGTAATCATATAATTGACTCTCAAAAGTCAAAATATCCTGAACAGGCACCGTATCAAGGAAACCATGTGTCAGAGCATAGAGAAGAACAACTTGCTTCTCCACAGGAATCGGCTGATGCAAGGGTTGTTTGAGCACTTCAACCGTCCGGCGTCCACGATTCAACTTAGCCTGGGTTGCCGCATCTAAATCTGAACCAAACTGCGTAAAGGCTTCCAACTCCCTATAGGAAGCCAAATCAATCCGCAAGGTCCCAGCCACTTTCTTCATAGCCTTAATTTGAGCCGAGCCACCGACACGAGAGACAGATGACCCCGCATCAAGCGCTGGCCGAATCCCTGAGTTAAACAGATTATCCTTTAGGAAAATTTGGCCATCCGTGATGGAAATGACATTGGTTGCAATATAGGCTGAAATATCTCCGGCCTGGGTCTCGATAAAGGGCAGGGCCGTAATCGAACCTCCTCCTAGCTCATCTGACACTTTGGCTGACCGCTCCAAAAGGCGACTATGGAGATAGAACACATCCCCTGGATAGGCCTCACGCCCTGGAGGACGGCGAAGCAAGAGAGACAATTCACGATAGGCCACCGCCTGCTTGGACAGGTCATCATAGACAATCAGAACATGCTTGCCTTGGTACATGAACTCCTCAGCCATGGCAACGCCGGCATAAGGCGCCAAAAAGAGCAACGGAGACGGTTGTGAGGCTGAGGCCGTCACCACAATAGTATAGTCCAATGCCCCATAGCGTCGCAAGGTTTCCACCTGTGTCCTAACCGTTGATTCCTTCTGACCAATGGCCACATAGATGCAAATGACATCCTGGTCTTTTTGGTTGAGGATCGCATCAATGGCGATGGACGTCTTACCTGTCTGACGGTCTCCAATGATCAATTCCCGCTGCCCACGACCGATCGGAACCAGAGCATCGATAGCCTTGATACCTGTCTGAAAGGGTTCTTTAACCGATTTCCGTTGCATAACGCCAGGCGCCGTTGCTTCCACCGGCCGGGTCTTCTTGGTCTTGATGATCCCAAGGCCGTCTACCGGCTGTCCCAAAGGATTGACCACTCGACCGATCAGGGCTTCCCCAACAGGAACCTCCATGATTTTTCCAGTCCGAGTGACCGTATCCCCTTCACGAATACCTGTAAAATCGCCTAGAATGATAATCCCGACATCATTGGTTTCCAGGTTTTGCGCCATTCCAAAAGAACCATTAGCAAAGCGTAACAATTCGCCACTCATGGCCTTCTCTAGCCCTTGGGCACGCGCAATGCCATCCCCGACATAGGTGACAACACCTGTTTCTGTCACTTCAAAACTTGGCTTAAAGCCATCCAGTTGTTGCTTGATTAAAGCAGAAATTTCCTGTGTGTTAAGAGCCAAAACAGCACCACTTCCTATTTCATCTCATGTTCGATCGTTTGTAACTGATGGCGGACACTGGCATCAATCACCTTGTGGTTGACTTCAACCACAAAGCCGCCCATCAATTCTGGACGAATTTCCTCATGGACCTGACGCACTTTCAAGCCCAAGAGTTTTTCCGTCTTCTCTATTAATTTCAATTTTTGACTGGCTGTAAATGGCACAACCGTAGACAGTTTCATGTCATACTGGCCCATGGCCACTTGCGAATGTTGGATCACTTCCGCCAAACTTGGATAAAGCAAGTCATACTCCTGCTTTAGGATAATCTGGTCAAAAAAGGTCGCCAAAATTGGAGAGACTTCCTCCTGAAACAGGTGCAAAATGCTCATTTTGTCCTGCTTACCAATCGTCTGGTTGGCAAAGAATTTCTCCAGATTTTGCTGATCAAAAACGCTTAAAACCTGACGAACCTCCTTAAAAAATTCTGCCAGGTTTGCTTCCTTTCTTGCTTGACGAACCAAATCCTGAGAATATTTCAGTACAGCATCAAATTGGGTTGCATCCATCTTATTCTCCTAATTTTTCCAAATAGCGGTCAATTAAGTCACTCTGTGCCATCGGATCTAATTCCTTCATCAAGATTTGCTGGGCCAGATCCAAGGACATGGTAGACACTTCTTCGCGCATGGCCGCCAACGCTTCTGCTTGTTTTCGAGCGATGTCTTTCTCAGCCTTTTCCTTCATCTGTTCAACCTGCTTTTCCGCATCTGCAAGCAGCCGACTTTTCATAGCTTCCCCAGTCTGCTTGGCTTCAAGCAAAATACCATCTGCCACCTTTCGAACGTCTGATAATTCTGCCTGACGTTGGCGCACAAGGGCTGTCGCTTCTTTTTTAGCCTCTTCAGCGCGATCGATTTCTTCCGTGATGTACTGAGCCCTTTTTTCAAAAATACCTGTGATCTTCTCCCAAGCAAACAAGCGCAAGAGGACAAAGAGCAAGATAAAGGCTCCCGTTACGATGATAAAATGTCCAATCATGGTCCCCAGAGCAGATGCTCCTACAATTGTTAACATACGATTTCTCCCTTTCTAATGCTCGTGGTGGTTAATTTTCTTGCCCAAATACATGGAAGATAATAAGACAAAGACATAGGCCTGCAGACAAGAAATGAAGACCGAAAAACCAATCCAGACCAAGCTCAACAAAAATCCCAAAGGTCCTGTCAAAAAATTAATCTGTGACATCTTCAAAATCAAATCGATGACCACTTCCCCTGCAAAGATATTCCCAAAAAGCCGCAAGCCCAAGGAAAGAATATTGGTGAATTCTTCCATCACATGGAAAAAAGTCATGGCAGGAGGTGTGATAAACTCCTTGAAGAACCCCTTCGCTCCATTAATCTTTAGAGACTGATAATTGTTATAGAGGGAAATCATCAGAGAAAGAGCCAGGGCATAAAACATATTGGCTGTCGGTGACATCCAGTAACTCAACTCATGATGCCCTTCTATTTTAGCGACTAGTCCTAAATTATTGGCAAGAACCAAAAAGGTAAAGAGCGTAAAATAAAAAAGGGAGTACTGTTTGGCATAGGTCGGTCCGAGATTTGGAGAAATGACCTTGATGACAAACTCATAAATCCACTCCAGGACATTTTGCTTGCCCTTCGGTTTCAAGGTCATCGTTTGACTAGCCCATAAGACGAAAGAAAAGACCAGCACAACCGTCAAGATGGTCATGGCTAAAACCGTCAAATCAAAGGTAATCGGACCAAGGTCAAATTTGGGAGTATGGGTTTCCAAGTGAGATACCTCCTTAGCTTCCTATAGCTTACTTCAAGACAAAAGCCATCGCCAGAGTAATAAAGTAGGATCCTTCAATAAAAGCCACCCCTACAAAAAGCGTCGTAAATAACTTGTCATACATCTCTGGTTGACGGGCTGCTGCAGTAAAGAAACGGCTCACCATGGTCCCTACCCCGATACCTACACCAAGTGTTGCTAGACCAAGCGCGAGAATCCCTAAGTTCATATTTTGTGCCTCCAAATAAAAATTTACTCCCCTAGTTTAGTCCTATTTTTTCACTTTGTCAATGAAAAGCCAGTAAGAAAGCGTTTTGTTTTCCAGATGGTTTTCATTTCTTTAATTTAAGGAAGCTTTCAAACTCTCCACCTCTAATAAAAAAGAAAAAACAGGATCTTAGCCTGCCTTTTCCTCTACATATTATTTTGAACCTTTACAGCTTGTCTCTGGTTCGTCAAGATAGCTCCAACCAAAAACTAGTTCCCCTCTTTCCGTCACTTTATCTGGCTTGTACTTCTTTAACTCACTTTTTCAACAGACTAACTCAACTCGTAGTTCGATGAGAACTGATCCTTGTCCTAGCGGCATCAAACCGCCCATCTCAGACTTCTGTGAATCCCGAGGTTAACTCTTCTGCCTCTAGTATGAATCGATCTCCTCTGCCTCTTGTTCAAAGCGGTGGAGGTTTTCCTCAATTTCAAGCTCAAAGAGATCTTGACTGAAGGCGTCATCTGAAATTTCATCCGTATTGCAGAAAAATTCAATATGGTTGCTGAGGTTGCGCAACTCAATCGGGGCATCCCCGCCGTATTCCCCATCTAGATTGATCATCATGTGACGTTGCTGAGGACTAATCTGCGGCTCAATATTGATGTAGCTGGTCTTGATATACTCTACTTTAGAGTGGTCAACATGCTTGCCCCCCTGCAAAACCAACCGAATCAGGTGCAGGATTTCAAACAAATTGTTGGTCTTGACCATGATCAAGGTAAAGTTCCCGTCATCCAATTTGGCATCAGGGGCAATCTGTTCAAACCCGCCAATCGTGTTGGTCAGGGCTGCAAAAAGCATGGAAATCTTCCCTTCAAAAACGCCGTGGTCATGGGTGACCTTGACAGGAGTGTACTGGATTTTGGGCAAGAGTTCTGCCCCCTTGACCACATAGGCTAGGTAGCCAAAGACGGTCTTTAATTGACTAGGCACACTATAGGTCAACTCCGTCAAGGTTCCGGCCGCAGCAATGTTGATGAAATAATCCTCTCCCCTAGCCAGACCGATGTCCATCTTGATGGTCTGGTTTTTGGCGATGATTTTAGCAGCTGCAACCGGATTTCCTCTTGGGATTTTGAGGGCCCTGGCATAGTCATTGGTCGTCCCTGTCGGAATAATAGCCATCTTAGGGCGCTTTTCCAAGGGAGCAATGCCATTGACCACCTCATTGATGGTCCCATCTCCTCCCGCTGCAATAACTAGGTCAAAGCCTGCCAATCCTGCTCTCCGAGCTTCATTTTTGGCAGACTCTGGCTCAGCCGTCGTCTGAAAGGCAGATGTCTCATATCCTGAATTCTCCAAAATATGAAGCACCTCTGCCACGTGTTTTTTCATGATTTCTTGGCCAGAGGTGGGATTATAAATCAACCTGGCCTTCAAAACCTGTCCTTCTGTCATACGGTCTCCTAAAGACTTTCTAGCCAATTCTCGTCTTGAATTGGAATACCCAAGGCTTGAGCCTTGGCTAACTTACTGCCTGCATCTGCTCCAGCCACGACTATATTCGTTTTTTTAGATACAGAGCCTGTGACACTAGCTCCCAAGGCTTCTAGTTTTTCCTTGGCTTCGTTGCGGGTTAGGCGTTCTAATTTTCCAGTCAAAACAATGATTTGACCTGCCAGAGGGGCTGTGCCAGCCACTCTCGAACCTTTGTAGGCAAGATTGACACCTGCTTCTTTCAGCTCTGCCAAAAGGACCTTTGCCCCATCCGCCTCAAAATAGGTCCGTAAACTTTGGGCAATGACCTTGCCCAAACCTGGAATCGCAGCAATGGCCTCTTCTTCTGCCTGGGCTAAACTTTCCAGATCACCAAAGGTTTCCAGTAAAAGTTTGGAAGCCTTGCTGCCGACATGGCGAATTCCTAAACCAAAGAGCACTTTTTCTGCTGAGTTACTTTTTGAAGCTTCAATAGCTTCCAAGAGCTTGGTCGCTGACTTTTCCTTGATATTAGGAAGCTTCAGCAAGTCCTCTTCCCTTAAACGGTAGAGTCCTGCCACATCCTGAATAAGATGATGGTCAAAGAGCTTATCCACTACAGAAGGCCCAAGTCCTGAAATATTCATGGCATCACGGCTAGCAAAATGCCGTAAGCGTTCCTTCAGCTGGGCTGAACACAGAGGATTGATGCACCTTAGGGCAACCTCATCCTCATAGTGTCTCAGTTCTCCTTCACAGGAGGGACAATGCTCAGGAATCGGCATAGGCATCTGGTCCTGCCTGTCGCGCAAAACCACCTGAAGGACAGCTGGAATAATATCGCCTGCCTTGTAGACAATGACAGTGTCTCCGATACGGATGTCCTTGTCTGCAATATAATCCACATTATGAAGCGTTGCCCGACTGACCGTGGTCCCTGCCAGCGAAACTGGCGTTAAATTGGCCGTCGGTGTCACAACTCCTGTCCGACCAACAGTCCAGTCCACGGATAAGAGCTGCGCTTCCTTCTCCTCAGCAGGGAATTTATAGGCAACTGCCCAACGCGGGGCCTTGACAGTAAAGCCTAGTTTTTCTTGCAGGTCCAGCTGATTGACCTTGATGACAATCCCATCAATATCGTAAGGCAGGTCATGGCGTCTCTCATCGATCCTGGTGATAAAGTCCCAGACCTGATCTAAATTTTGGGCTAGAACATAGTCCCTATTGGTCACAAATCCTAGGCTGGCCAGGTGTTGCAAAACTTCTTCTTGACTGGCGCGATCACCTGGACTGGCTTCTTGGTAGAGGTAGGTCGCGAGGCCTCGGCCTGCTACGATGCCTGTGTCTAATTGCCGCAGGGTTCCTGCCGCAGCATTGCGGGGATTGGCAAAGATGGCTTCACCTGCCTCCTGACGCTGGCGGTTAATCCGTTCAAAAGAGGCCTTGGGCATATAACACTCCCCGCGGACCGTCAAACTGACTGGCTCCGGGAGACGCAAAGGAATATCAGCCACCCGCTTGAGATTCTCCGTGATGTTCTCACCGATAGTACCGTCGCCTCTAGTCGCACCGACCGTCAACACCCCATCGACATAGGTCAATGAAATCGACAGGCCATCAATTTTTAACTCACATAGGTAGGTCGCTTCCGGAAAAGCCTTTTTAACCCGTTGGTCAAAAGCTTCCAGCTCTGCACGTGAAAAAGCATCCTGCAAACTATAAAGCGGATACTCGTGAGTATATTTCTCAAAACCTGATAAAATTTTCCCGCCAACACGATGCGTAGGGCTATCTGGCAAAACGGCCTCAGGATAGCTTGCTTCCAAGGCTACCAACTCACGGTAGAGACGATCATACTCCTGATCTGTCACCAAGGGCTGGTCCTTGGTATAATAGGCTTCTGCATATTGATTTAACAGAGCCACTAGTTCATTCATTCTTTCCATAGTTTTATTGTAACATATTTCCAAGGCTCTGCTTTATTTAGAAACTGATATTTTAGGAGAGATCTGAGGCCTGTCTAGAAAAAGCTGTCTCTTTCTGATGTTTCTGATCCTTGAAGAATCTATCCACATCAAGCATAGCTACTTAAATTACCGACTTTAAGGACACATACAAATAGCAATGCCTTCTCAAGAAGGCACCAAATAGCTTTCTGAGAACCCATGAATTAATGAGAGCCTGGGTAGGCCTTATCCTCTTTCCCATATCTCTGGAGAATAACGGCTGACGGCTATTTCACCGTATTGGGATCGAGTTCATAAAAACCTGTATCCAAGCCCCTACCTGCAGGATGATGTTGCTGCACGACTTCATCCAGTCGCAAGGCCTCTTCCTGGGTAAAGGTACCAGCTTCTAGCGCCGTTCGCGCCTTGACAAAGCACGCCACAATCGCCACAAAATCTTCCCCTGGACAATAGATGCCGTCTAATTTCCAATGGGTAAAACCATGTTTTTCTAACTCAATCAACTTGCTCATCATATCAATATCATTGTTCATGAAAATATGGGTCCCATGATGATCTTCAAAGATCGAATAGTGGGTCTCTGGTTTCTTGGGCTCAGATAGAAAGAGCCCCCGATCCTTGTCAATCCCATCCTCAATTCCAGTAAAATGGTAATAGTTTTGCAGGAGAGGACGCTTGGAATGATGGATAACTGACGCGCCGTAAACCAGAATCTCTGCCGGAATTTCAAGATTCTCTGCGATTTTAAAGAGTTCTTCTGATGGAATTTCCCGGGCCAAAACAGCCTCTGTCGCCCCATGTTGACCCCAGAAGTTCAATTGGCGACTGCTGGTTGCCATGACCGAGGTATCATAAATGGCCTTAAAGGGATAGTCGTCCCTCTTCAGAACATAAAAAACGCCCGTATCTCCAACGGTTAGGTAGTCAGCACCAACTTCCACTAAAAAATCCAGATAAGGCTTGATCTGATCCATCATGCCTTGATGCATCAAGGCATTGACCGCTACAGTGATGGCTTTGCCTTGTTGGTGGGCCAAGTCTGCTACTTCTCTCAATTCGTCATGACTAAAAGGACGCGGAAGTCGCAAACCAAATTGAGATTCACCAATGTAAATTCTATCCACACCAAGGGCTAATAAGGTTTTAGCCTGTTCCACACTCTCTGCTGTCGCTGTTATCGTAATCTTTTTCATAGCCCTATTATAGCGAAAAAAATCACAATTTACTAGCCAAAACCGAGGATTTTCAGACTATATATCAGACTTTGTTACACAATTGTAATATAAATTTAACTATTTTATGATATGATAGTAAGGAACTTCAAGGAGAGATTATGGCACTAAGAGATTATAAATACGATGAATTCCCGAACGAGCAAGCCTATCCCAAGCCTGCTCCTTCTTATCAAGACTATCAAACAGACGACGACACCAGCTCACAACTCAACGACCTCTTGTTTTTTATTAATGTCGCTATTTTTGCTATCGCTAGCGTCCTAGCCGTCTTTATTTTGTCAGCTCTGAATGTTCATTCCCTAGTGGCTTTTGCACTAGCTATCCCTCTTGGCATTCTAGGCTTAAAAGGATTCCATCTATTTAGATACTACCAAAAGAAACACAGACAAAACTAAAAGTTTATCCCCTGTCAACTTGGATTGGCAGGGAATTTTTTTGCTGTCGTCACTCCGTCCATCGCTAATCACACCGCCGTCTTAATTAACCAACTAACCGAGACTATTGGAGAATAGCCGGAAGAAGCAAGAGAATCTGCGTAGCGTTCCTTTCTCTCTTCTGCTAAAACCGCAATAATTTTGACAAAAATGAATCGAGACAGGACAAGACCGGGCTTCACCCACCTTCTACCGTCAAATCGGCTTCCACTCGTATGCTTATTGGCTTCTCCCCCACCATCCAAAGCCCTTTCTGATCCCTAATGCTCTACTACTTTTAGAATTGTCTACAACTTTTTGTTTGTAGCTAAAAAGCCTGGTCACCCCAGGCTTTTTTGGCAGTATTTGATCATTGAATCATCTCGGACCTACAAAATCACGATAGAGGCAAACATAAACCCTGCCCCGCCCATGACAAAAAGGTGCCAAATGACATGCATCCAATCAATATGCTTCTGTTTGTAAAAAATGGTTCCCAGAGAATAAGTCACTCCTCCAGCCAATAGGAGCCAAAAGACCGGCCAGCCAGCCATCTGAATCAAGGGCCAGATGATTAAAAGCGAGAGCCAACCCAGGCCTAGATAAAGGTAGGTCGATAACCTCGGAAATTTCCCGATGGCAAGCAACTCAAAAACGATTCCCGCCACAGCCAATAACCAAATCAAGGCTAACAGGATATAGGCTCGCGTATCCGCAATCGCCAGCAAGAGGTAGGGGGTGTAGGTTCCTGCAATTAAGAGGTAGATAGCTGAGTGGTCTAATTTTTGAAAGATCCCTCTCGCCCTAGTGAAGCTCAGACTATGGTACATGGTTGAGCAGAAAAAGAGCAGGAATAGACTAGTGCCGTAGATGCTATAGGCAACAATTTGCTTGACGGAACTAGCCTCCCAGAGTAGAGCCACCAGACCGATTAAACTTAAGAGTGCTGCAAGGCCATGCGTGATGGCATTCCAAACCTCGACAACAACTCGCCGAGGCGCTTGTGGACTGTATCCCATATTCTTACCTCTTCTCTTTTTTTATTTCATTAGTTTAGCGCTTTTTCTCCTATAAGCCCAGTAAAAAACTTGGGCTGAGACAAAAAGCGCCTTTTTGTCTGCCCCTATCCTAGTCAAAGACATTGCCTCTGATATCGTTATCAACAGTTGAATTGAGATGAATTGGTTCTAAGACCCAATTAGGATTCTTAGGATCTTGGAAACGCTTGGTCAAGGTTTCTTTAAAAGTATTATGAGTGATCGAAACTTGACCAACCAATGATGAATGCTGGCCAATAGTCGCGCCGTAAGCTATTAATTTCCCATCCTGATAATAGGGCAAGAACTGATTCCTAGTGATGGTGATATGGTTGCTCATAATCGGGGTAACAGAAGTCCATTGGTAATTCGGATCGATAGCCTTCATGAAGCCACCATCCCAACCTGTCTGTACGCTCGACTCATCAAGCTGGATAGCCTCCGCATAAAAATTATGTAAATTTCGATCACCAAGTTCTGTGACTGCTGTCAATTCTGGCGCGTAGCCTTCAAACACATTGTCCTCAAAGGTCGCATGCTGAATGCCTCCAAGGTCAAAGACATGGCTGGACATCTGATGAACCTGAGTAAAACGATTATTTTTGATATGCCAAGTGTGCCCGTGATTGGCCATGATGATGAACTGATTCCCCTTTTCCAGATCGCTGGCTTCAACATGCAGGCCATTCATCAAAAAATATGACAGGCCGTCAAAGGCAGTCTGACCAGTTGCTAGACCATACCAGCGGGCCGAACCATTGACTTCTAGGGTCGTCTCCTGGCCGCGTAACTCAACATTAGACCGCAGGATGATATACTCCTGATCTGGCAGGTGTGATCCGATTTTGAACCGGCCTTTGGGAAATCTTAAAACGGTAAAGGTATACTGCTGCGATAGGTCTAGTGCTTCCTGAATCAAACGGTTGTTATCCGTAGCTTCATAGTCTTCCTGCAGAGGAATATCATAGACGTAGGCCAGCTGATACTCCGTCAGCTGGTCAAACATCTCACCGGTCTCCATCCTGATCTGATAGAGCCAACCAGAAGGCCCTTGACTAATTTGAGTAACCTCTGCAGCGCCTTCCCTATCCAAAAGTTCTACCTCCTGCCCCAAACTAAAGGTCGTCTCCACGACTTCCAAATCCTCTTCGTAGACCTGAGAGACCTTTTCATCTTTGCTGAACTGGAGCTGGTAGATGAGACGATCACCATCTTTTTCCTTGGCTACCTTAGCGACTAGAGCCAGCCGATGTTTAAAGGGCTCAAGTGATTTTCCGTTTGCCGTCTGGCTAGCAGAAGCCTTCAGTCCAACCTGTTGTCCAGGTGAGTAGAGCCCTGTTACCGCTTCTTCCTTTTGATCAGGAACCTCCTTTGAGTCAGCTTCTGAAGACCACGACCAGGACCATTCTAACTTGGGAAGGGGCATTTTAGGAAGGCTTATTGAGACGCCTTCGATAAGGACAAAAGCCCAGACAGTCGTCATTAAAAGACCTAACAGGCTCAGTAAAATAACCCGATCCCGCTTTTTAGCCCGTTCTCGCCTGGCCTTCTGTATTTCCCGTCTTGACTCTTTCACCATCTACTCCTTAAATTTTCTTCTCCCTATCATACCAAAATAAAGCTAAAAATACACTTTTTAAGCCATATTTTTCAGATGACAAAAAAGGGAGTTGAAAAGAACTCCGACAAACGAAAAAGGGTTCGTCTTCGCTATCTTATTTCAAGGCTCAGACCTGAAACTGTCCACTGGACAGTTTCACTCCCACCCCCGCACAGTTAATTAGGTCAGTTTTGAAGCCTATAGAGCGAACAAAACAGCCAATCACTGCATCAAGCCTTTTTTTCTAGATAGCTTCAATAGAGCTGACTTTTTGTCTGGCCTCTTCATGCTTAACCACCAAGATAAGCTCGTCTGACCTCATCGGATGCCAAGAGTTCTTGGCCGGTCCCTGTCAAAACAATCGAGCCCGTTTCTAGCACATAGCCTCGATCTGAGATAGACAGTGCCATATTGGCATTTTGCTCAATCAGAAGAACGGTTGTTCCCTGAGCTTGAATATCTTTGATAATATCAAAAATTTCCTGGATAAAGATTGGAGCCAGTCCCATAGATGGTTCGTCAAGGAGCAAGAGCTTCGGGGTTGACATAAGAGCACGGCCCATAGCCAGCATCTGTTGCTCACCACCAGACAGGGTAGCAGCGTCCTGATTTTTGCGCTCTGCCAGACGAGGAAAGCGGTCGAAAACCTTCTTCATATTCAGTTGATTTTCTTCCCTGTCCTTCTTAAGAAAGGCACCCATTTCAAGGTTTTCCAGGACTGTCAAACCAGCAAAGACATGCCGTCCTTCAGGGACTTGCGACAGGCCGCTGGCTACGATTTTCTGGGCAGGAATTTTTTGGATTTCTTGGTCTAAAAAGGTTATCTTGCCACTCGATGGCCGGACTAGACCTGAAATGGTTCTAAGGATAGACGTTTTGCCTGCACCATTGGCCCCAATCAAGGAGACCACTTCTCCTTCATTAACTTCAAAAGAGACTTCTTTGACGGCTTGAATCACGCCATAGTGGACGGACAACTGGTCAACTGTTAACATTGGCATTAGGCTTCACCTCCTAGATAGGCTTCAATGACGCGCTTATTAGTTCTTATTTCGTCGGGTGTCCCATGGGCAATCAGACGCCCATATTCCAGCACATAGATGCGCTCTGTCACTTCCATGACTAGACTCATATCGTGCTCAATCAGCATGATGGTCAAATCAAATTGTTCTTTTAGCTGTCGAATAAGGGCTGTTAATTCTGCCGTTTCCTGCGGGTTCATGCCAGCTGCGGGTTCATCCAAAAAGAGGATTTTGGGCTCGGTAGCTAAGGCTCTGACGATTTCCAGACGGCGCTGCTGACCGTAGGGCAGGTTTTTGGCTAACACATGGGCGTCCTTCTCCAAATTGAAGATGGCTAGGAGCTCCAAGGCTTTCTCTTTCAAAGCTGCCTCTGATTTGTAAAAAATTGGTAGGCGCAAAAAAGAGGCAAAGAGGTGCGACGGGTGATGGTTGCCCATTCCGATCAACACATTGTCTAAAACCGTCAAGTTTTTGAAGAGACGGATATTTTGGAAGGTTCTTCCAAGGCCAGCTGCGGCAATCTTATAGGGAGCTTTGCCATTTAAGAGCTTGCCATCCAAGGTCACGGTTCCCTCGCTGGGCTCATAGACACCCGTCAATAAGTTGAAGAGCGTTGTCTTACCAGCGCCGTTTGGCCCAATTAGACCTACCAGCTCACCGCGATTGAGTTCGAGGGTCACATCTCCCACTGCTGTTAGACCACCGAAGTGCTTGGTCAATTGATTTACTTCAAGCAAGGCCATTTACTGATCCTCCTTTTTCTGAAACAATGTGGACAGGGCCAATTCCTTGGTGCCCAGGAGTCCTCCCGGACGGAAAATCATCAACAAAATCAAGGCAAGTGAATACAGAATCATCCGAATATCAGCCACATTCTGCAAGAGAACATTGATGATTCCTAGGACAACTGCTGCCAAAATGGACCCTGTCATCGATCCCAAACCACCTAGAACAATGATAATCAAGACATTAACCGAGGTCATTAAGCCGAAGTCCTTGGGCACAACTGTTCCGATGTAACCGGCCTGTAAGCTCCCTGCGATCGCTGCAGTGACAGCCCCAATCACAAAGGCAATCACCTTGATTTTAGTCGTGTTGACCCCCATGGATTCTGCGGCAATCTCATCCTCTCGAACGGCCAAGGTTTTACGGCCCATCGGACTGCGCAAAAAATTCATGACCATTACAATCACTAGAACCGCAAAAACAAATACCAGCTGCCAGGTTGTAAACGGTGGAATTCCCATGATCCCCCGCGGACCGTTGGTCAAGTTGCCCCCATTGACAATCAGGATACGGATGATTTCAGCCACCCCAAGAGTTGCAATCGCTAGGTAGTCCCCTTTTAGGCGCAAGGTTGGAATACCAACAAGAACCGCAACCGCACCAGCCAGCAACATGCCCACCACAAGGGTTAGGAAAAACCCGCCATAGGTCGGAATCTTAGAGCCTAAAATAGCTGTCGTATAGGCACCAATCGCCATAAAACCAGCATGTCCTAGCGAAAACTGGCCAGAAAAACCGACAATCAAGTTTAGACCAACAGCCAAAATAATATTGATCCCAATCTGTTGTAAAACCTGGATATAATAAAGATTTAATAAACCTGTCCCAATCAGCAGACTAATCAAGGCATAGAGGCTGACAATGACCGCTAACCAGATCAGGTTGAGTTTTAGATTTTCTTTCATACTAGACCTTCTCCTTCACATTTTTACCTAAAAGGCCTGCTGGACGGACAAATAGAATCACAATCAAGATGGCATAAACCACCCCATCTCGGAAGTCCGATAGGTTGAGAGCGATCGCTAGCGTCTCTAAAACACCGATGACCACACCACCTAGAGCTGCACCAGGAATGATGCCAATTCCGCCCAAAACAGCTGCAACAAAGGCCTTAAGACCAGGGGTAACCCCCATCAGGGGCTCGACTGAATTGTAGTAAAGACCAATCAAAACTCCCGCAGCACCTGCAAGAGCTGACCCTAAGGCGAAGGTGAAGCTGATGGTCCGATTGACATTGATTCCCATCAATTGAGCCGCATCGCTATCCACAGAAACCGCCCGCATGGCTTTTCCCATCTTGGTTTTCTTAACAATGAACTGCAAAATAAGCATGAGAACAACCGAAACAGCAAGGATGATCAACTGAATATTGGTGACAGAAACAGGCCCCAAATCATATTTCACTGTCTCAATAGCTTGCGGGAAGGCACGTGTGTTGGGACTAAAGAAATAGACCATCACATACTGGAGGAAAAAAGATACCCCGATCGCCGTAATCAAGGCCGCAATCCGTGTCGATTGCCTCAAGGGCCGATAGGCTAGAAACTCTATGGTCACCCCCAAGATGGCAGAACCAGCCATTGACAAAACAAGGGCAAGGAAAAAATTAAGCTTGAAGGCATTGATTAGAAAATAGCCCATAAAAGCGCCCATCATGTAGATATCACCGTGGGCAAAATTAATCAGCTTGATTATCCCATATACCATGGTGTAGCCCAGGGCCAAAAGCGCATAAACGCTCCCTAGGATCAAGCCATTGACAAGTTGTTGAATCATTTTTACACCGAACTTTCTAAATCTCAAAAGAAAAAGCAAAACACTTAACAAGGTAAAAGAGTGTCGGTATCCTGACAAAAGGTGTTCTTGATACCACCACTCCCATATCTTATGTCTACAGTTGCTCACCAAATTAACTAAGTGCGAGACCTTCCTTGTTTTCTATTGTAACTACTATAAACCAAAGATAAATCAGCCACAGAGGGCTGATTTATCAAGGAGATTATCTAACTGGTACCGACTTATTTGGCCTCCAAAACTTCAACACCAGAGACCTTGCCATCTGTAAAGCTGATGACATAGGCAGATTTTACCACGTTGTGATTTTCATCAACCGACATGGTACCAGTTACACCTTCAAAACCGCTAAGCTTTTCCAAGTTGTCTTTGATATCAACTGAGCTAGAAGCTCCTTTAGCTGCTTGAGCCGCCATGTAAACAGAGTCATAGGCTAAAGCAGAGAACATGGATGGTTCTTCACCATACTTAGCAAGATACGCGTCATAGAATTTCTTGGCTTTTTCAGAACCTTCTGTTGAGAAGGCAGACAAATAGTGCACATCTGTCGCTGCAGCACCAGCTTTTTCGAGGAAGACAGGGCTATCAAAACCATCAGGTCCTGCAATAGCTTGCTTGATTCCAAGATCACGAGCCTGCTTCACAATCGCACCAGTCTCTTCATAGTATCCTGGCATGATAATGGCATCGAAATCTTTATCCTTAATCTTGGTCAATGCCGCTTGGAAATCCTTATCACCTGCTGCAAAGGTCAAGGTCTCCACAATCTCACCCTTGTATGCTTCCTTAAAGGCATCTGCAATCCCCTTAGCATAATCGCTTGCATTATCGTAGTAAAGAACGACTTTCTCGGCCTTCAAGCTGTCTGTTGCGTAAGTAGCCAAGAGCTGTCCTTGGTAGCTGTCCACGAAGGTTGCACGGAAGAAATAATCATTGACTGTTTTTCCGTCTGCTGCAAAGACGAGATTATCCTGAGTTCCAGATGGGCTGATCATAGGAACGCCACCCTTGGTTAAGTTTGCTGTCGCTGCTGCAGAAGCCCCTGAAGTTGCAGGTCCGATAACCACGTTGGCCCCTTCAGTCACCAGGCTAGTCGCCACTGTCGCAGACTCAGCAGTTTCTGATTTATTGTCTTTTGAGATGACTTCTAATTCCTTACCATCAACACCGCCAGCAGCATTGATTTCTTCAACAGCCAAATCTGCACCGTTTCTCTCTGTGATACCGTAAGAAGCTACTGCACCACTCAACTCAAAGTTGTAACCAACCTTAATAGTCTCACCGATACTATTTCCTGCAGGTGTCTCTGCTGAAGAGCTTGAATTGTTTGAGCCTACTTCACCACAAGCCGCCAAGAAGGCGACACTGGCAAAAGTTAGTAGGCTTAAAGCGAATGATTTCTTTTTCATAAAATGATACTCCTAGAATCTAATATAAAATCAAGTATCACTAATATACAAAATTATCTGAAAATTGTCAACAGGTTGATTTAGTGTAAACGTTTTTATTTTCAAGAAATTTTTCAAAACCATTAAGATACTACTTAGAGCTTAACTTCTGGCTTGTCACATAAGGGATTCTCAGTGAAGCACTGTTCTACAACAAAGCACCAGAGCTTGTTTTCGATTCTCAACTCTATTTACAAGCAAGATTTCATGCAAAAAAGCAGCACACCTATGGGTTACTGCTCTAACTTCTAAACTCAAATCAATAAAACAGGCCTGAGACCATCAAGCCATCTGGCTTGCTCTACTGCGAAAAAACTAACCAACTTTCACGACAAAGGGATCCTGAGAGGAAGCTTCTCGCCATAAATTTCCGACAAATTTTTGATCCAAATCTTTTATATAGGAAGGGACGACCTTTTTCACATACTTTTCTTTGGATAGTTTTGCCACTACCTCTTGGACCTGGTTCTCGTCTAAATACATCACTACATAACGCCCTCTACGAGAGGTATGGACCACATCTCCGAATCCGACTACTTTTTTAATATCTCTATGATAATGAAGGTAAATAACAATGCTTTGTCTTGCTTTCTTTTCAAACATATCTACTCCTTTGCTTCAATTATACCAAAAAGTCATTAAAATAACACCTTAGAGCGATATAAAAAACGACTCCCCTTCAGGAATCGTTTCAATCAGGCTCTATTTTTCATCAATCACAAGGCGAACTTTTTTACCATCTGTCGGAACAGAATAGACAATCGTTCTTATCGCAGAAATGGTACGGCCTTTGCGGCCGATCACGCGACCAATATCGCTCGGATCAAGATCCAGATGGTATTCCAAAAACTCTGGCGTATCCTCAATCCGCAAGGTCAGCTTGTCTGGGTGTGAAATCAAAGGTTTCACAATTGCAATAATCAGATCTTCAATCATGTCCATAGGTCTTCTCGCTTTGTTTTAAATAGATTATTTTGAGAACTTTTGCTCGTGGAACTTAGCCAAGACACCAGCCTTAGACAAAAGGCTACGCACTGTATCTGATGGCTGTGCACCTTTGGCCAACCACTCAAGCACACGGTCTTCCTTGACGGTCACTTGGTTTTCAGTGACAAGTGGGTTGTAAGTCCCAACCGTTTCGATGAAACGGCCATCACGCGGTGCACGCGAGTCTGCAACGTTAATACGGTAGAAAGGTTTCTTTTTAGAACCCATGCGAGTCAAACGGATTTTTACTGCCATTTTGAATAAATCTCTTTTCTGTTTCAATTTTTTTGAGGTCAATAGCAGAGCTACAACCTTACTTCATCTAGTATAGCACAAAAACATCAGGTGTCAAGAAAAAAACTTGACAGACGATTCTTTCTGATGAAACGAGCTTATGTCTCTTAAATTTTTTCAAAAAAAAACTGAGCTGTCGCCCAGTCTTTCGCACGCTTAGTCTAAGGAGAACATGGGATTCGAACCCACGCGCCGCGTAAACGACCTACCACCTTTCCAAGGTGGCCTCTTAAGCCACTTGAGTAATTCTCCAAAACTGTAACCAGTATAGCACAAATCTATCGGAGAATCAAGGTCTTTCGTCAGCATATTTGAACTTTTCAATCTGTTTCATGGCCCTGCTCACTTCTCGGCTGATCTGACTCGGTAAGACCACATAGGCATCCTGAGCTAGCTGGTCAGCAATTGCTGAGTGTAAATGGGTAGCGGCTGCAACAGTCTCAAAAAAATCCTCCTGAAATTGGGCAACAAATCCTGCAATCATTCCAGCCAGGGTGTCACCCATCCCACCTGTTGCTTGGTAGGGACCGCCGACATCCAGTGTCAGTGGTTCTCTGTCCAAGCAATGGATACTCGTCCGATGGGATTTGGCGACTAAAATTGTCCATGCTGGAAATTGCTGCAGGGCCTGCTGAGAAGCCCTTACAGACTGCTGCTCAATCGCAAGTTCCGATAAACGTTCCCACTCCTTCTGATGGGGCGTCAGTATCAGAGCCTGGCACGTAGGAAGCTGCTGAGAGGATTTTGCCAATAGATTCAGGCCAGAGCCATCTACTAAGAGAATCTGATTTGGACTCACCTTAGAAAGGACTTCTGTGAGCAAGTGCTGGGCTGGAGGACCCTCTCCCAATCCCGATCCAATTAGAATGACATCTGCCATTTTTAGTTGCTCAGCTAAGAGATCCTGATCTCTGACATCAAAGGCCATAGCTTCTGGGAGTTGCGCATGAAGGGCTGGGATATTGTCCCTGTCTGTCGCGACCATCACAAGACCTGCTCCGCTATGCACACAAGCAAGGGACGCCAAGATAATGGCGCCCCCATAAGGATAGAGGCCCCCAATCAAGAGGACGCGCCCAAAGGTTCCCTTATGACTATCCAAAGGTCTGGATCGAATCACTTTTTTTAGCAAATTTTGATCAATTGCCATCAACTGATACTCCTGAGCGCAGCTTGGTAGGTCTGCTCCATCAACATGGTGATGGTCATGGGACCAACACCTCCTGGGACTGGCGTGATGAGGCTGGCAACACCTGCAACAGAATCAAAATCCACGTCGCCACACAACTTGCCATTGTCATCTCGATTCATGCCAACATCGACAACAACCGCTCCTTCTTTGACAAAGTCTTTGGTGACAAATTTAGCCTGACCGATTGCTACGACCAAGATATCCGCCTGGCGTGCCAAGGCCGGCAAATACTGTGTTCGAGAATGGCCGATAGTAACTGTCGCATTGGCATCCATGAGCAACTGGGCCATCGGCTTGCCGACAATATTAGATCGACCAATGACCAAAGCCCGCTTACCAGCCAGCTCAACCCCATAGGCCTTGAACAGTTCCATGATACCCGCTGGCGTTGACGGAACCATGACCGGGTGACCAGACCAGAGTTTCCCCATGTTGGTCGGATGAAAACCATCAACATCCTTGCCTGGATCGATAGCCAGAAGGACCTTTTCCTCATCGATGTGCTTGGGCAGTGGCAACTGGACCAAAATCCCATGCCAGGTCGGATCTTGATTGTAGGTGGAAATCATCTCTAACAACTCTACCTCAGTGACCGTCTCCGGCAAACGTACCACTTGACTCTTAAAACCAGCTGCTAAAGCCGAACGTTCCTTGTTTCGGACATAGACTTGACTGGCAGAGTCTTCTCCTACTAAAATCACCAACAAACCAGGTGTCACGCCATGTTCATCCCGTAATTTCTCTGTTTTTTCTGCTAGTTCTGCCTGCAATTTAGTCGCTAAAGCCTTGCCATCCATTATTTTCACTTCAATGCACCTCTTACGTTTTGACCCATTATAACAAAAAAGTATCGTTTTTTCTAGTGATACCTTATCAGAGTGAGAAAAAGAAAAGCCTAGCTCTATTAGCCAGCTTTTCCCACTTATAAGACTTTGGATAGGAAATCCTTGGTCCGCACTTCCCTCGTTGCTTCAAAAATCTGTTGAGGCGTGCCTTCTTCGACAATTACCCCACCATCCATAAAGATAATCCGATCCGCAACTTCTCTTGCAAACCCCATTTCATGAGTGACAATCACCATGGTCATGCCTGACTTGGCCAGGTCCTGCATAACTGCTAATACCTCCCCGACCATCTCTGGATCAAGTGCAGAAGTCGGCTCATCAAAGAGAAGAACATCTGGATCCATAGCAAGGCCTCTGGCAATGGCAATCCGCTGTTGCTGCCCGCCAGATAAACTCTGAGGAAAAGCATGGGCCTTATCTGGTAAACCAACTTTTTCCAAGAGAGCATGAGCTTTTCTTTGTGCTTCTAGCTTGTCCATCCCCTTGGTTTTGATCGGCGACAGGGTAATATTATCAAGGACAGACATGTTGGGAAAGAGATTAAACTGCTGAAAGACCATGCCCATCTTTTCCCGCATTTTAAAGAGGTCATTGGCCTTGTCGGTAATATCTACCCCTTCAAAAATAACCTGTCCCTGCGTTGCATCTTCTAGCAGATTCATGGTCCGAAGCAGAGTAGACTTGCCCGATCCTGACGGACCGATAATCACCACCACTTCTCCTTGATAGATGGTTAAATCGATCCCTTTTAGGACTTCCTGCCGTCCAAAGTATTTGTGGAGGTCTTTTATTTCAATAATAGCTGACGTCATATTGTTCTGGCTCCTTTGTTAAAATGATTCTCTAAACATTTGATGATCCAGGTCATCAGGCTGGTCATGATCAAATAATACATAGCCGCAAACAAGAGGGGGCTGAGGTGCAGGTAGGTCGTTACAGAAACAGTCGTAGCCCCGTTCCAAAGCTCCATAACGCCGATAGTAGACAAGAGAGAGCTGTCTTTGATAATGGTAATAAACTCATTCCCCAAAGAAGGAAGGATATTTCTAATAGCCTGTGGCATGATGACATAACGCATGGTTGGCCAAGGCCGCATGCCCAAAGAGTAGGCAGCTTCCATCTGGCCTGCGGCTACCGCATTGAGACCAGCTCGCACTGTCTCAGAGACATAGGCCCCGCTATTCATCGAAATGATGATAATGCCAGGCAGGAGACGGGATAAATCCAGATTGATACTGCCAAAAGGCACAATGGGGGCTGAAATTTTGATCAAAATAAAGGAAATCATGATTTGGACCACCATAGGGGTTCCACGAAAAATCCAGATATAGGTATTGGCTAAAAGCGCCAAGGGATTGAACCTAGCAAGCCAAGGAAGACGGGTCATACCAGCTAGAGGGTAAAAGCGAGACCTCTGGGCAAAGGCCAGCAATACGCCCAAAATCGTTCCAAAGAAAACCACACAAGCAGAAATAATCAAGGTCACAAGAACCCCATAGTTAAAATAGGGCAGAAATTTAGGTAAAAATGAAAAATCCATAACGATCCCTTTCTAAATATAGAAATATTATACACTTTTTGAATAATAATTCAAGTTGTAAGCTTTAATTTTTTGAAAAATCATGAAAAACAAGAAAAACACCTGAAAATTCAGGTGTTTTACATGCTCTATGTCTGCTCCTATTAGCTATTAATAGAGCAATTCGTAAATTTCCATAGCAACCAAATCGATGGAGTCGAAGGTAAAGGTCTCATGGGCTGCTACATCACGTAGGGTGAAGACAGAGCCATTCTCCTCATCGTAGCTGTAAGACACTTCTGCCACAACCACTCCTTCGCGTTCAAAATTACGTTTTAAGTTCCCGCCATCTTTAGCCATCAGCTCCAAGCGGTTAATAATTCTCACCAAATGTGATTCCATAGTCGTTCTCCTCTTAAAAGTCTATACCTTATTCTACCATAATTTCCACAAGTTGGGCTAGAAAAAAGGATTTTTTAAGGGACTTACAGGAAATTTTCTTCAAATCGAGGCTGAAAGAAGGAGAGAACGCTTGATTGGTCCTATATCAGTTTGGAAATAGGTCCTGGTCTCTTCATTTTCCAAAACAAGGGCTAGTAAGCTTTTCAGTTGCTTTCTTTTCCAGAAGTGATATAATTAAATTAACATTTGACCTTTTTTGACCTTTGGTCAGTCATCTGTGAATCTAGGAAAAGAGGTAGTTCTATGCTTTGTCATAATTGTCAAATTAACGATGCCACCATCCATCTTTATAGCAATCTCAATGGTCGCCAACACCAAGTAGACCTCTGCCAAAACTGTTACCAAATCATGAAAACCGATCCTCAAAATGCCTTATTTAAGGGGATTTCTAATCCACAAAACAGCCAAAGAAACCCCTTTGAAGATTTCTTTGATGAATTAAGCAACTTCCAACAGAACAATCGCCGCCCAAGTAACACCACGCCTCCAACCCATCCTGGTCGTTCAGGTGGGAATGGGAACGGGCAAAATGGCCAACCACCTAAGAAAGGGCTCTTGGACGAGTTCGGTATCAATGTCACCGATATTGCTCGCCGAGGAGGCATTGACCCTGTCATCGGTCGTGACGAGGAGATTATCCGTGTGATTGAGATCCTCAACCGTCGGACCAAAAACAACCCTGTTCTCATCGGAGAGCCTGGGGTCGGTAAAACAGCTGTCGTTGAAGGCTTGGCCCAGAAAATTGTCGATGCGGATGTCCCGCATAAACTGCAAAACAAGCAAGTCATTCGTCTCGATGTGGTCAGCCTGGTCCAAGGAACAGGGATCCGCGGCCAATTTGAGGAGCGCATGCAAAAACTCATGGAAGAAATCCGTGAGCGTCAGGACGTCATTCTATTCATTGACGAAATCCATGAAATTGTCGGAGCCGGTGCAGCTGGCGATGGTAACATGGATGCGGGTAATATCCTCAAACCTGCGCTGGCTAGGGGAGAATTGCAACTAGTTGGAGCAACCACCCTCAACGAGTACCGCATCATTGAAAAAGACGCTGCCTTAGAGCGACGGATGCAGCCCGTTCGTGTCGACGAACCGAGCGTTGAAGAAACCATCACCATCTTAAAAGGGATTCAAAAACGCTACGAAGACTACCACCATGTGCGCTACACTGACGAAGCGATCGAGTCTGCCGCCCACCTCTCCAACCGCTACATTCAGGACCGTTTCTTGCCAGACAAGGCCATCGATTTGCTCGACGAGGCTGGCTCCAAGATGAACCTGACCCTCAATTTTGTGGATCCTAAAGAGATTGACCAGCGCCTCATTGAAGCTGAAAACCTCAAGGCTCAAGCTACGCGTGACGAAGATTACGAAAAAGCCGCCTATTTCCGCGACCAAATTGCCAAATACAAGGAAATGCAGCAAACCAGCCTTGATGAGCAAGACACTCCCATCATCACTGAAAAGGAAATCGAGAGCATCGTTGAGCGCAAGACCAACATTCCAGTCGGTGACCTCAAGGAAAAAGAGCAGAGCCAGTTGATCCATTTGGCCAGCGACCTCAAAGCTCATGTCATCGGCCAGGATGAGGCCGTGGATAAAATCGCCAAGGCCATCCGCAGAAACCGTGTCGGACTCGGAGCTCCTAACCGCCCAATCGGCTCCTTCCTCTTTGTCGGACCGACCGGTGTCGGCAAGACCGAATTGTCTAAACAATTAGCGATCGAGCTCTTTGGCTCAGCTGACGCTATGATTCGCTTTGACATGTCAGAATACATGGAAAAACACAGCACAGCCAAGCTGGTTGGAGCCCCTCCGGGCTATGTTGGCTACGAAGAAGCCGGTCAATTAACGGAAAAAGTTCGCCGTAATCCTTATTCGCTCATCCTCCTGGATGAAGTAGAAAAAGCCCATCCAGATGTCATGCACATGTTCCTTCAAGTTTTGGATGACGGCCGCCTCACAGATGGCCAAGGCCGCACGGTCAGCTTTAAGGATACCATTATCATCATGACTTCTAACGCAGGAACAGGCAAGGTAGAGGCGTCAGTCGGCTTTGGCGCAGCCAGGGAAAATCGGACCAACTCCGTCCTTTCTCACCTGGGCGACTTCTTTAGTCCGGAATTTATGAACCGTTTCGATGGGATCATTGAGTTCCAAGCCCTCAGCAAGGATAACCTGCTCAAGATTGTCGACCTGATGCTAGATGGGGTCAGCGAACGTCTAGCGACCAATGGTATCAGTCTCCACGTCACCGACAAGGTCAAGGAAAAACTGGTCGATCTAGGCTACGACCCTAAGATGGGAGCAAGACCCCTACGTCGGACCATTCAGGACCATATCGAAGACGCCATCACTGATTTCTATCTGGAAAACCCTACTGAAAAAGCCCTTAGAGCAGTCATGACCTCTAGCGGTCAAATTACCATCAAGGCTCAAAAAACTGATAAGTAACCATCTTGAGAGTGGGACAAAAATCGGTAATTCGTCAGAATTCGATTTTCCCTCACTCTTTCATTTCTAAGTTCGGGCTGAAACAGTCCACTGGACTATTTCACTCCCACCTCCGCACAGTTGAGTAGGGCTGTAAAAGCTGATGAAATCAGTGTATTAGAGCCCACTCAACAACTGCGTCTTACTTGACAATCCAAAAAGAATTGAGAGGTTAGGACTGAGTCCCAGCCTCTTTTGCTGCATTTCCATGAAGCCTTTATAGTTCAAGCATTCGAGGCTAGATTTGTCAATAGGGCCTTTGAAATTTTTAATTTTTTTCGAGTCCACAATATTCCAAAAATAGATTTTTTGGTATAATGGTAAAAAGGAGAACGCTATGCAACATCCCGTATTCGGTCAAAAAATCGCTGACGCTGACTACCAGTCGCGCTATGGTGTCTATGGTATCATTCCCAATGAAACAGAAACAGAACTAGTCTTGATCCAGGCCCCTAATGGTGCTTGGTTTCTGCCGGGTGGAGAAATCGAAGCAGATGAAAACCATCAAGAAGCTCTCTCTAGGGAATTGCTAGAGGAGCTGGGGGCAACTGCAACTATCCAAGCATTTCTTGGTCAGGCAGATGAATACTTCTATTCTCGCCACCGTGACACCCATTTTTACCATCCAGCCTATCTTTATACGGTTTCTGATTTCAAAAAGGTCCAACAGCCCTTAGAAGATTTCAATCGAATCGGCTGGTTTCCGATTGCAGAAGCCAGAGCCAAATTGAAGCGCGACAGCCACCGCTGGGGCATTGACCAATGGTTGGAGCAAAGGGGTAAATAACCTCTCTCATTTAAAAGGAGTTTTCTATGAAATTAATCAATACCACCAACAGCCATGCTGAGCTGGTCACTAAGCAGTTGGAAAATACCGATGCAACCTTGGTTGAAACCTACTCCGCAGGCAATACAGATGTGATTTTCACCCAAGCTCCGACCCACTATGAGCTATTGATTACCAATAAACACCGGGCTATTCGGCAGGATGAAGTTGAGAAAATCCGCGCCTTTTTCCTCAAGCGCAAGATTGATACAGACCGTATTGATCAATCCAAAATCCAAACCCTCATCTGCCCTACCCTAATTGAAATGTCTATTCCAATTGTGAACTGATCCCCAGCCTATAAGAAAAGCCTAGGAAAATTTCCTGGGCTTTTTGAAAATGCTCATTTTGAAATGGATTCAACAAACGCTAAAATTCGATCTGCAAGAAGAAGAGGCTGGTCCTTATTGACTTCGTGGCCTGCTTCAGCTATCACCGCCATCTCTGCTTTTGGCATCAAGTTCTTCAGTTGCTTGGCTGTTCTAAGGTTAATCTTATCGCGCTCCCCACAGAGCAAGAGGACTGGCAAGGTCGTTGTTTGTAGAAAACCTGTCATATCCAGCTGAGCCAAGTCTCGATAAAAAGCCAGCAAATTCTCCTTATCCAAGCCTTGTTTTGCCAAGAGAGATGGAGGCAAGAGCTTGAGCAAGGCAACCTGCACCTTATAAGCCCAGTTCTTGGTAAATTGGTACTGGCCTGCAATGCTAACGACTGCTCTAAGCTGCGGCTCTGGGTCTTTTAACAAGGACAGTGCCAGCATGCCTCCCAAAGATAGCCCAATCACAACAACGTCTTCCTCGCTCTCACGTACCGCCTGCCTGACCTGCTCTTGTAGGCTGGAAAAATCAGGTAATTTTCCATGACGAAATAAGTTTAGGCTGACACAGTCATAGCCCTGCAACCCGTCCATCACCTGCTCCCAAGCTCGGCTATCTTGCCCCACTCCGTGTAGAAAAATCAATTTCATCACTCAATCCCCTCTCTTAATCCTTGCTGGAGAGATAAATCACTTCTGTCTGGGTGACAAAGCCCAGTTGTTCATAGAGTTTTTTAGCACCGTCATTGTCCTTATCAACGGCAATCTGTAGCTCGGTATCACCTGCATGGTAACGGTCGTTGATGATGGTTTTCACCAGCTGACTGCCGATGCCCTGACCGCGATAGGCAGCATCAACAGCAAGACCGTAAAGGTAAGTCAGGCTAGAGCTGATGTCCACCGTACAAGTGCCAATCACTTGATCAGCTAGGCGGGCAACATACAGGAGACTGTTCTGATCAGCCAGGGCTTCTGACACATAGGTCAGACTGAGCTCTAGCGGCGTCTCAAACACGCGCGCTTTCAGCTCAGCAATATCCTCCACCTCCTCTGGTCTAGCCAGCGAGAGAGACACCTCAAGGGGCAGCTCTGCCATGTCCATAGGCAAGCACGGCCGTCCCAAAAAGTACTCACTATCGTCATCAATGACCACTTCCCAAGCGGACAGGAGACCTGGATTTGCCTCAATAAAGGCACGCTCCGCAATAAAGGATACCTCTGTCACACCATATGCTGCCGTTTCCTCCAAAAATTTCTGATAGAGTTGCCGAGCGATGCCTTTTCTGCGGTGCTCTGGTGCAACAAAAAGCGACAAGTCAACCTCAGGTGTATCGGCATAGACCGTCAACAAGCCAATCAACTCACCCCTATCGTAAGCCAAGAAAAAGGCCGGCATGTCAGGGTTAAAGTTAAGCTGATTGGACAAGTAGGGCTCTTTATAAGTCTTATCATGAGCCATGCAGTGGGCTAGAAAAGCTTTTACCCGTTTGTCTTGTTCAATAGATAAGCAATTCGTACTGATGATTTCCATAGAAGTACCTCCATGAGGTCTATTATACCAAAAAACCAGCCAAGAGGCTGGTCATCATCGCTGATTAAGCTGGAGCAACAATAGGTAGTGTTTCTCCGATTTCCGCTAATCTTGCTGCCCATTCTTCATGGGTCAATCCGTTCTCAGCCACGTAGCGGTTGCGGGCATGAGCACGGCATTCTGCTGAACAGCCACGAACGTACTTGTGTTCGTTTTCTTCAGACGTCAACAGGTGACGGTTACAGAATGGATTTGCACAATTAACATAACGTTCACACGGTGTGCCATCGAACCAGTCCTTACCGATCACTTTCGGGTCAACATGGTTGATGTCGACAGCGATCCGCTCGTCAAAGACGTACATCTTGCCATCCCACAACTCGCCTTGAACCTCTGGGTCCTTACCGTAAGTCGCGATACCACCGTGGAGCTGGCCGACATCCTTGTAGCCTTCACGCACCATCCAGCCAGAGAATTTCTCACAGCGGACACCACCGGTACAGTAGACCACGACACGCTTGTCCATGAATTTTTCCTTGTTGTCACGCACCCACTGTGGCAACTCACGGAAGTTGCGGATGTCTGGGCGAATGGCGCCACGGAAGTGACCAAGGTCGTACTCGTAGTCATTACGGGTATCAAGCACGACTGTATCTTCGTCAAGCAGCGCTTCCTTGAACTCTTTTGGTGTCAAGTAAGCACCCGTTGTCTCAAGTGGGTTGATATCGTTGTCAAAATCGTTGTCTTCCAGACCCAGGTGAACAATCTCCTTGCGGTAACGAACAAACATCTTCTTGAAAGCCTGTTCTTCTTCTAGGTCAATCTTGAACCAGAGGTCCGCAAAACGCTCATCGCTATGTACCCAGTCCATGTATTTCTGAGTGGTCTCAAAATCACCAGAAACAGTTCCGTTGATCCCCTCTTCAGAAATCAAAATCCGACCCTTAAGGCCGATTGACTTACAGAAATCCAAATGAGTCTGCACGTATTCTTTAGCATTCTCAATGTGGACGTATTTATAATAGAGTAAAACTCTGATGTCCTTTGACATGTGCTTCTCCTTTTCCCTGTTGCATGCAGGTTATTGTATGAAAAACATGTTTTCACCTTCTTTATTATACCGTCTTAGTCAGATTTGGGAAAATATCTTGTCTGCAAAATGAAAAGACAGCCAACTTGACTGCCTTCTGCGAAGCTCTAACAGACACTCATTAATCCACCGCAGAGATTGCTATAGGTAACAGCAACCTCTACAATTGGTCAAAAACCTGAACTTAATTACCAATGATCAATGGAAAAATTGCAAATATGACAAACAAATTTATCCAAAATGCAAATATTACTCCTACTCCTAAAATAAAAACTGACAGCTTTTTAAGTATGACAGCTAAAACAATCAAGGAAGCGCCTAGCACCGGAAAAATGTTCCTCAGTATAAAAGGATAAACCGCTACTCCTCCCCATTGGGTATCCCAAGACAAAAAGAAGGTGGCCACCCAAAGACAAAGAATAAGGATGATGCAATATGAGTGGTAAGTTTCGATAAGCTGTTTCGTTTTTAACATCCTAAACACCCCTTTTCTATTTTGCTCTTCTTGTACTCTTTTCTCAAGAATGCTAAACTCGTTAATTATCCTTTAATTCTAGCCTATCATATCATTTTCGTAAAAACAAGTCTTATATTTTAGTGAAATTTATGGCATAATATATTAGTTGGCATAAATTTTGCTAGGCTATCTTATTATCAGATTGCCTTTTTAGTTTACATTGATTTTCACCTCACTTCTATAGGGGCCTTATAGAGTATTTGAAGGTAGGACAGGCGTGCCTAAATGTTTTCTTGAAAATTGGTAAAATGATAAATCCTGAGGTAACATAAAAAAGACAGTCGTCAGGACCGTCTTTTTATTATCTTCAGCGATTTTTTAATGCTTAGAGAGAGACCCTTTTTGCACACGGGTCTTGGCATAAACGCTTAAAAGAGCTGTTCCTGCAACCGCAACAGTTACAGCATTAGCCAGACCAGCTACCAAACCTTGAGTGAAGACTTTAGAAGCAGGCTCACTGTGGATAAAAATATCTCCGAGAGGCGCAACAAGTCCCCAAGAAATCACCACACCTACTAAGGTCCCTAAAATTGTCCAGGCAGCATCTTTCTTAGTAAAGATTCCTGATTCGATACGCAATTTTTGACCAACCAAGCCTAGGATTAAGCCAAAAATACCAGCAGCTAAGATCCAAGCCCACCAAGGTGTCCCCCATGATAAATCAATCAAGGTATTGCCCAAAAAAGCAATCAAGAAACCCGCCAAAGGACCATAAAGGGTCGCAAAGAGCGCCAAAACTGCGTATTGTAGCTGAATATTAGTGTTTGGAATCCCTGTTGGAATGCTGATAAAGCGCCCGATTAGAAAGAAAAGCGCAGCTCCAATCCCAATGGCAACAACTGTTTTAATAGATAATTGTTTCATGTAAAGCTCCTAAATTTTTTTAAATTCAATCTGCCAGTTAGCTCCAACAGAAACGTTATACGCCTTGGCAAATGAACCTTGGTTGATCGCGACACCAACGCAATAGACCGAATTGATATAGATAATGGGCTGTCCAATCCGAACATCTGCAAAGGACTTCCCATAGATGACCTGATTCTGGTAGACCAACATATCATTATTATAGATCGTCACCTCAAAACGATCGCCAAATTCTGGGTTCAACGTATAGAATTCAGACCGGCTAATAGATGTCCACAAAGACCCAAAGCGCACATCCAAGATATCAATTGCGCCTTTAACAGAGTCTGTTGTCACAAGCGTTTCCACAATCGGCATCTCGACAATATCTGCCACGGAAAGCTCTGGCCCAACCTCTTCAAAAGAAATATGACCACTCGCGAGCTTAGCTCCCGTATAAGCGTAAACATCTCGTCCATGAAAAGTATAAGAATGTTCCGTATTCTTGCGACGATTTTCCACTTCAGAGATTTCCCGAACAGCCTTGATTCCCACTTGTTTTTTCAAATAGCTGAGCGTCCCATTGTCTGGAGTAACGATATACTGGTTACGTTCGGTTAAAGCCACAACACTCTTACGCTTCGATCCGACACCAGGATCAACCACCGAAACAAAGGTTGTACCTTCCGGCCAATATTCCACCGTTTGGAAAAGGCGGTAGCTGGCTTCAAAGATATTATAAGGCGTAATATCATGAGTCAGATGATGAATTCCAAGCGTTGGTTCCTCCTGAAGCGCGACCCCAATCATAGCGGAAACAGCTCCGTCTACCAACCCAAAATCGGATTGCAGTACCAATAAATTATTCGACATTTTTCCCCCTCCTAAAGGATACTTAATATCCTACCATATTTTAAAGCACTTTAAAAATAGTTGATTTTTATAACCAGTTATATCTTTTAACTGAGAGGTCAAACTTTTAGGACTGTTCATCCTAACGTCTCATCTTTTAAGAGAAGATCATGAACACTAGAAACCAGATGCTCTTGGCATATTTGTCTTAACATTACTAATTCTAACTCATCACCCATTCCTGACTCCAAAGCGCGTCAGCTCCTTAGGCTATCCATTACGACATCTCCTCCCTGTGGCCAAACCTATCGCATAAAGGATGGGCTGTCAAGCTAATCACTATGCCTCGAAGAACCCCATCTAACGCCCATTTTCTCATTTGTAGCATGCTCTAGACGATTGGGAATCCAATCGGCCTGATTCACGCTAAAAACCAAAGAAGGCCAGACCTTCTTTGGCTAAAATACCTATTATCCTTCAAACCCTTGAGCAACGGCTTCTGGGAATTCAGCTTCCACAATGTTGGCACAGTGGTCACAGATAGTCACGTTATAAGAACGCTCTGTTGTCGTCTCATCAATACGGCGGCAACGGGCACAGACTTCACCTGCAGCACGCTCAACGGCAAAGTTGGTTTCTCCTTCGACAAGAGTCAGGTTTGACACGATAAGGAGTTGAGCCAGGTCAACATTGAGGGCTTCGAGGGCTGATTTGACCTCAGCAGAAACTGTTGCGATCAGGTGAGCTTCCAATGACTTACCGATGACTTTCTCGTTACGCGCTTCTTCCAGAGCTTTTTGAGCTCTGGTACGGAAGTCCATAAAGTCGGTCCACGCTGCCAAAATAGCGGCGCTATTGTCATATTCAACCGCCTCTGGCAGGTCGGTCAACTGAACAAAGTCTACGGTCTCGTGCTCCAGATAAGACCAGATTTCCTCTGCGGTGTGTGGCAAAATTGGCGTCAACAGCTGGGTCAGCTTCACCAAGATGTCGTAGAAAACAGTCTGCATCTGACGACGCGCTCTGCTATTTTCCGCCTCGATATAGACCACGTCCTTGGCAAAATCAAGGTAGAAAGCGGACAATTCAACCGTAATGAAGTTGACCACGCTCTTGTAAATGGTCATGAAGTCGTAGTTATCATAAGCCGCACGGACAGTCGCCACAAGCGCATTAAAGGCTACGGTCATGTACTGGTCAACACTACGAAGGTCGTCAAAGGCGACTGTATCTGTCGCAGGGGTGAAATCGCTAGTGTTAGCCAGTAGGAAACGCAGGGTATTGCGGATTTTGCGGTAGGTTTCAGACACCTGCCCCAAAATGTCCATAGATACCCGCACGTCGTTTGAGGTATCAACCGAAGTCACCCAGAGGCGGAGAATCTCAGCCCCGTATTGCTTAGCGACATCGTTTGGCGAGATGATATTGCCCTTGGACTTGGACATTTTCTCGCCCTTACCATCAAGGACAAAACCTTGAGAGAGAATACTCTTGTACGGCGCATGCCCATTGACAGCAACAGAAGTGATCAGAGACGAGTTAAACCAACCACGGTACTGGTCAGAGCCTTCAAGGTAAAGATCCGCTGGATAAGCAAGATTATCACGCGCATTCATCACCCCATTCCAAGAGCTACCAGAGTCAAACCAGACATCCATGATGTCGGTTTCCTTGGTAAATTCCCCATTCGGTGAACCTGGGTGACTAAAGCCTGCTGGCAGGAGGTCTTTGGCATCACGCTTCCACCAGATAATCGAACCTTCTTTTTCAAAGAGGTCTGCCACATGGTCAGTGACTTCCTTGCTCAGGATTGGCGTGCCATCTTCGGCATAGAAAATCGGTAGCGGCACACCCCAAGCCCGTTGACGGGAAATCACCCAATCTCCACGGTCACGGATCATGTTGTAAAGGCGGGTTTTACCCCAACTTGGGTTAAAGGTCGTTTTCTCGATATTATCCAAGATGTCCTGACGGAATTTAGACACAGAAGCAAACCACTGCGGTACTGCCCGCCAGATAATCGGCTTCTTGGTCCGCCAGTCAAATGGGTAAGAGTGGTTGATGACTTCCTTAGCAAGAAGCAAATCACCCAACTTCTCCACAACCGTCGGCACGACCTTGTCATAAAACTGCCCCTCAAAATCAGGACCCGCCAGCTCATTCATCAGTCCACGCTCGTCAACTGTCACATAGACCTCAAGACCGTACTTGACACCGACATTGTAGTCATCCTCACCAAAGCTCGGCGCAGTATGGACGACACCTGTACCAGACTCAGTCGTCACATGGTCGCCCAAAATCACCAGCTCATCCACTTGGGCATCCCACGGGTGCTCGGTCACGATATACTCCAGCTCCGCTCCCTTATGCTGTTGGACAATAGCAAAGCTGTCCCAGCCAAACTTGTCTGCCAGCTTGTCAACCAAGGCTTCAGCAAGGAGGTACTTTTTAGAAGAAGCCGCTGGCTGTACCACCACATAGTCCATGTCAGGTCCGACAGTCAAACCACGGGAAGCCGTGATGGTAAATGGAGTAGTCGTCCAGACCACGATGTAGGTATCCGTATCCAACACGCCTTTGCCGTCCTTGACCTTGTTGGCATAGTAGAGCGAGGTCGAGTCGATGTCGTGGTATTCGATTTCCGCTTCAGCCAGAGCAGACTCAGATGACCATGACCAGTAGACAGGCTTAGCGCCACGATAGATATAGCCCTTGTCCGCCATCGCACCAAAGACACGGATCTGAGCTGCTTCAAAGTCCGGTGTCAAGGTCACATAAGGATTGTCCCAGTCTGCGGATACACCCAGACGCTTGAAATCCTCTCGCTGCTTGTCCACCTGTGACAGAGCATAGTCACGACACATTTCGAGATAAGTGGCCAGCTCCAACTCCTTGCGTTTAACGCCTTGCTTGGCTAAGACCTGTTCAATCGGCAGACCATGTGTATCCCAACCTGGAACATAAGGAGCAGAAAAACCTGACATGGACTTGCTACGAACGATGATGTCCTTGGAAATCTTATTGAGGGCATGCCCAACGTGGATATTCCCATTGGCATAGGGAGGACCATCATGGAGATGGAAGGCAGGTTTTCCTGCATTTAACTCCTGACGGCGTTGGTAGAGCTTGGCTTCTTCCCAAGCTTTTTGCCATTCAGGCTCTTTTGTCGGCAACCCAGCCCGCATAGGAAAGGCTGTTTGACCGAGGTTAAGGGTTTCTTTTAATTTCATAATGTTCTCACTTTCTGTTGCTTTACACGATTGTCGATGTTCCCTAAAGGGCAATCCGACTAGGAGATAGTTTCGTTGTGGTCAGCTATATCAGTATTTTAGCCTTGGTAGGCAAGCCTCTCAAGACTTCTTAACTCACGAATGAAGTCTGAAATTTAGCATTCTCAGAAACAGACTTCCAAACTATTTTGTTTACCATCTCTGACCACTTTAGACACTATCAAAAAGAAAAAAGCCTTCATCATAAAGGACGAAAGCTCGTGGTACCACCTTTTTTCAGACAAGTCAAAAAGACCTGTCCCTTGTGTGGCTAGTAAGGTTAGCCAAACCTTCTGACCTAATTTGGTTATTTTACCAGTTCAGCCAGAAACCTGCAAAAGGATAAATTCACAAACAGGGACCTCAGGGCTTCCACCATCCCCTGCTCGCTCTGCGTATGCTTGAAAACTTGTGTTTTTGCTTTATTTTTAATATAAGTCAACTGCTTCAGCTGCTGCTTGGTTAACAGCATCCGTAATCTCTTGGCGGTTTAAATTCTGGGTTGCCTGATAGGCTTCCAGTTCTTGGTTTGCTTCCTCTGCACGACGAGCAATTTCAGCCAAATCTTCAGGGCTTAGCTGACGTGTCATATCCAGAGAATCTTCTTCATAAACATGGACTTCTTCTTCCAGAGCTGACGAAACCACTTCTCGGAAAGCCTCATCACTTGTCTGCAAATAAGTCGCTGTCGGACGCAGGATTTCTTCCCATTCGGAAGAATCCACAATCGCTAACTGGCTTTCAATCGTAGACTTAAGTCGCTGATGGAAAATGCGGGCCTTATTCTTCAACTCCTCTGTCTCAACCGCAACTCGCTTAGCATTATCAGTTGCCTGTCTCAACATCTCATTGGCTTTAGCCTTTGCTGTTTCCAATAAGAATTGTGCATCGTGCTCCGCTTGCTTAATAATATTTTGGCTCTCACTTGCAGAAGTCGCCTTCAATTTTTCAGCTGTATCCTGAGCTAGGATGACTGACTGACTGAGAGATTCTTTCATCTCATCAAAATAAGCCAAACGTTCCGTCAGCATTTTGATTTTGGTTTCATTTTCCTGATTTTGACGGAGAATTTCTTCGTAATCGCGCGTCACAATATCCAGAAATTCATCCACTTCTTGAATGCTATAACCACGAAATTTTCCGTTAAAACTTTTATCCTTAATATCTAATGGAGTAAGTACCATTATTTTCCTCCTATTTTTGTTAGGGTCAATTTATATTTTCCATTTTTTGTCTGTCCAGTTTGATCTTCCAGACGAAAGCGGCCATAACCGCGACAACTCACCAAATCACCAACGGTTAATTGATGGGCTGGCGCTGTTATGGGTTGATAATTTACCTTGACCTTACCATGTTCAACTAGATTAACAGCTATGGGCCTGGTTAATTGATAAGCTACAGCAATGATCTTGTCCAAGCGCATACTGCTGGATAAGATCTGGGAGGTCTGGCTAGTTTCTTCTGGAACAATAAGATGCTCTAAGGAGCTTAATTTCCAAGTGACAGGCACGCGAGAAATTTTTGTGACATGTTGCATCAAAAAATCTGCCATCTTTTGATCCACTATAACCTGAGTGCGATCTACAGTTAGTAGAATATCCCCCAGCAGACCACGCTTTATTCCCAGCTGATTCACTAAATTTCCTAAAATCTGAGAATGGCTCAACTGGTTAAACTTACGGGCATACGTCAACTCTAAAAGTGCCAGTTCAAAATCAGCTAGATCCAAGACATAATAATCTGGCGCCAAAATCAAACGAACTGATTCTGTCTTATAGTGTTCACCACTAGAAAAGACCTGCAAACCAGCTCTCTTTGCTAAAGACGTAACGATGAAGGCTTCTCTAGGATTGAGAAAGGCGGTCACTTCAATGCTGTAATGAGAGACGATTCGCTCAATTTTATCCAACATTTGCTCCACAAAAACTTTCTCTTCTGGATGAAAATGCTGAAATACTGGTGATTTTTCTATCATATTTTAGACAAATAATGTGAGGAGAAGCCCAAGAAATTTTAAGCCAAAATATTCAATTGCCTGTAAAGACAAGATAGCTGCCATTACAGAAAAATCTACCATTCCGATATGTAAGTTGAGTCTTCTAAAGACGGTCACATAAGGATCAGCCAAGCGAATAATAAACTGCCCTAGCTTGGTCTGGTAAGCGCCTGGAAACCAGGACAGCAAGGCATAGGCCACCAGGATAAAACTATAGACATACAGAACTTTTGTAAAAACTTGAGCAATAAATAAAATCAAATGTACCATTTACTTCCTTATCGGCGCTTCATATCGAAATCATAGTTGGTATCCTGAGCTTCACCACGCAGTCCCATGTCCTCAATATTAACAACCACATTAACTGGTGTCAATAAAAACATGGTCGAGGAGATTTTTTTCAGGTTGCCATTTAAGACAAAGCGCGCACCATCCAAGTAATCAATGCAACGGCGTGCCTGCGAGTCTGTCATGTGCTGGAAGTCGATCAAAACACTAACATCTTGAAGCAACAAATTGACAATTTCACGCGCTTCCTCATACTTTCTCGGAAACTTAATATCGATGACAGTTGTCTCAGCACTGGTGTGATGACTCCGAGCATAAGTAACAGTTTCCCTTGGTGCTGAAGGCACTGAATTTCGCGTATTAGGCATACTTGGTCTTCTTTCTTCTTGCAAATGAGCTGAACCTTTGGGCTCAGAAACAGGAACTGGCTGCAACTCTTCCTCATAATCTGGAAGCTCTGCCATCTCTTCTTCAACAATATCTTCTGTATCAAAGTAAGCCATTATGCTGTTGATCTTATCTTGTAAAAATGACATATCTTCTTCCTTCTTTATTCGAAAAATGCCGTACCGATGCGGACAAAGGTCGCACCAGCTTCAATCGCCAACGGATAATCCTGACTCATCCCCATACTCAGCTCTGTCATGGGCATATTTGGCCAAGCTTCTTGCTGGATAGTCTGTCTCAGGGCTTCTGTTTTTGAGAAAATCGATTTAAGCAAAGCTTCGTCAGCGTCCAAAGGAGCCATGGTCATAAGACCTATCAAGTTCAGCTGATTCAGCTGAGCCAATTGCGGCAAAGCTTCTTTTAATTCCGCCTCCGAGAAACCATGCTTGCTGTCTTCACCCGAAATATTAACCTGGATGAAGCAGCTAATCGGATGATCAGCCCGTTTGTCAATCTCCTGAGCTAGTTTTAGGGAGTCGAGGCCATGAAAATAATCCACTTGGTTGATGACATCTTTGACCTTTCGCCGTTGAAGACTACCGATAAAGTGCCATGTAATAGGCAAATCCTTAAGTGCTTCACGCTTAGCCAAAAATGGTTCCACACGGTTTTCACCTAGATGTCTTGCCCCGGCCTCTACTAGCTCCCTAGTAATAGAGCTGTCAACATATTTGGTGACAGCTATTACCTTCACATCGTGTTCAGATCGTCCAGACTCCCGGCAGGCATTTGAAACTTTCTCAAAAACTTGAACAGTATTCTCTTTTAGTGACATACTAGCGGTTACGGAAGAATGGTGGTGTGTCAAGTTCTTCATCATCAGCAAAGTCGTCTGCTGGTGCAAACTTCTCTACAGAAACACCTGACGATTCATTCACTGGACGAACAATATTGCTACGGCGCAAATCCCAATCGCCAAAGCTGGCTCCCCTTGGCGCTTCAGGGCGACTTGTTGCTTCTGTTTGAGGGGCAGACGTAGCATTCGGTGCAAAACGTTCTACCATATCAAAATTACGGTCATAAGCATTAGGTGCTGGACGGCTAGCTGAAGCCTCACTTTGTCCAAAGCCAGTTACAGCAGTTGCACGATCCTGACGGACACCTGTTGCGACAACAGTCACACGGATTTCATCCTTCATGCTCTCATCGATCGATGTTCCCAACCAGATGTTAACACCTTTACCTGCTGCTTGATGAACGATTTCAGACGCTTCTTCAGCCTCAATCAGACTCATATCAAGACCACCAGTAACGTTGACGATGACATCTTCTGCACCATCGATAGTCGTTTCAAGAAGCGGTGAGTAAATGGCCTTACGCGCAGCTTCCTGAACACGCTCATCTCCAGTACCGATACCGATACCCATCAGAGCGTTCCCTTTGTTTTCCATTACTGTCTTCACATCCGCAAAGTCAAGGTTGATGAGACCTGGATTAGTAATCAAGTCTGAAATCCCTTGAACACCTTGGCGAAGAACATTATCAGCTTCGCTCAAGGCTTGTAGAAGCGGAGTCTTCTTGTCAACAATTTCCAAGAGGTTGTTATTTGAAATAATGAGAAGCGTGTCAACGTTATTACGCAATTCGTTGATCCCTTCGATGGCGAAGTTGCCACGTTTCCCACCTTCAAAACCGAAGGGACGTGTAACAACAGCAACTGTAAGAGCTCCTAATTCCTTGGCAATACGGGCAATAACTGGCGCAGCACCTGTTCCTGAGCCGCCACCCATACCTGCCGTGATGAAGACCATGTCAGCGCCTGATAAAGCTTCTCTGATGACTTCTTCGCTCTCTTCCGCTGCTTTACGGCCAACGTCAGGCTGACCTCCGGCACCGAGACCGCGCGTCAATTTAGGGCCCAACTGGATAACAGTCTCTGCTTTTGACGTGCTGAGAGCCTGTACATCTGTATTGGCTGCAATAAATTCTACACCAGCAACACCCTCAGTGATCATGCGGTTAATCGCATTACCACCACCGCCACCAACACCGATAACCTTGATGACAGCGCCTTGGGCATAAGCTGCTTCAAATGAAAATGTCATAACTGTTCACCTTTTCTTTTATCTATTATTCAAACATACTGCCAAAGAGACCACGGACACGATCTCCTAATTTAGAACGATTGCCACCTTCAGCTGGAAGGCCATAATCTGGAACATCGTTGGTCACAAGAGGCTCATCCACTTCCGTTGTATAGGTCGGCAATGGCTGGGCTGTTTTTCCATAGTTCGGAATATCAATTGGCTTAGAACGCAACAACTCCTCCCCGTTGACCGCCGTTTGAGCAATCTGCTCAATCTCATCCATTTGACCCGCATACTCCACTAGGCTGATGACATGGGCAAAGGCCGGGTTACGAATTCCGATCTGATTTGGCACATAGAGCTTAACTGGGCGAGCAAATACATCTTGAGCCAGCTCCACGATCCCTGGCAGGGTCGCCCCACCGCCAATCAGCACTAGACCACCTGGCAAGTCCAAATGACGCGTTCTGTCCAAATCCTGCTTCACCCGGTCAAAGATATGTTGCAAGCGTGCCGCAATAATCTCAGATAAGTAGGCTTCTGTGATTTCTTTTGGCGTGCTCTCACCAATCACCTCAACCTGGAAAGTTTCCTTGTTGCTTGCTAAAGCTGGATAAGCAACACCGTAGGTAAACTTAAGGTTTTCTGCAATTGATTGAGAGGTTGTCAAAACTTTTGAAATGTCCTTGGTCACATAATCCCCACCTTCTTGGTAGACATTGGTGTACTGTAACTTTTGGCCACCCACACAGGCAACTGTTGTCTGACCACCACCCAAATCAATGATGCTGGCTCCAAACTCGCGCTCTCCTTCATTGAGAACCGACTGACTGAGTGCCAAAGGACTAATCACCACATTCTCAACCGCCACACCCGCTTGTGCTACTGTTTTTCTAAGGTTGTGAAGAATCGTTTTTGGTCCTGTGTAGAGCAATCCTCTCACTTCGAGACGAATCCCCATCATGCCACGCGGGTCCTTGATCCCTGCAAAGGAATCCACGATAAATTCCTCTGGTACAAAGGCAACAATCTCACGCTCTGGTGTCATGTTCTTGGTCAAGGATGATTTGATCACATTTTCAACATCCTTGTCAGTGATTTCCTGTGAATTACTGGTCACCGGAATCATGCCTTGAGTTGGCTCAAACTGCAAGAGATTTGCCGGCAAACCTACGCTGACCTTATCGATAGCAATCCCTGCTTTTTCCTCAGCCTCTTTTATTGCCTTACGAATCGCAGTTGCTGCAACTTCAATGTTGATGATAATACCATCTTTCACGCCAGCACTCTTGGCATTACTAACACCGATGATATTCATTTCACCGTTGACAAACTCTGCTACCAATACCTTGATAGAGCTTGACCCGATATCCAAACCTGTAAAGAAGCCACCTCTAACCATTCCATCAATCCTCTCTGCCCTAGATTTCCATCTAGGTTTTTAACTCTGTATTTTTCTATATTTTGGGTAATATTCAATCAGAATAGAACTATCCAAGTTTTATTATACCATAAATGCTTTAAAAAACTAATGTTTTTCTTCTTTTCAATCGATTTTTTTGGGTTGAACAGCTATTATTCCTTAATCAGCCATTCTTATCTCTCATCCATGAGAAATCTGCCAAAAGTAAGTAAAAGCAATCTCGATTCTCTCAAAATTGCTTTTCGATCTACGATTCTATTTGGCGTAGGTGTAAATACCTGCTTCCATATCAATATAACTAGGGATCATCAAATCTCGGCTAACAGCTTCATAAAAGGCTAGTTTTTTCCCCAGTTCCGATAAAGGAACGAGTACCGTGTGCCCTTCTACCATGTTCAGGGTCAGCAGGTCATTAGTCGCTTGAGTCGGGGAAACATCAACCGTTTGGATATGCTGAGTGATACTTAACAAATCCGACTCCGCCAAATCCACCACAAAATTCTTGATTAAGTCTAAATCGGTTACTCGAAATAATAAATAATTTCCTGGCAATCCCTCCTCAGTAACAGCTGCATCAATGGTCTCCCCACTAGATAAAACGGGATAGTAGGAGGCCCCGTCTTTGACATAGCCCACGATATATTTTTCCTTGACATCAATTTTAAAGGTCGTTGGAAACTGGTAGGTCAACCGCGCCTTATCCACCCAAACCAGCTGATTTTCAACCGTTTCTTCTATCTTTTGTTTGTTGAGCAGTACTCCTGCCGTATAGTCGGATTCTGTTAAGTTGGTCGCTAACAAAACCTGTTCCTTGGTCGTATTGGTTAGTCCTGACACCTCAAACTGCTTGAGTTTGGACAAGGGAGAGACAAGATAGAGGCATCCGATTAGCATAAGGAACAAGAAGGTCCCAAAGAAAACCGTCTTGTAGATAAAGGCTCTCTTCTTAGGATTTTTGGGGCGACGCTTTTTGAGCTTTAGAGGACCAACAATTGGCTCAGCTTCTTCTACCAACAATAGGTCTTGCGAATCCTCATCAGAGAGCTCCTCCGCCTCTTCTGCAAGCTCTTCGTCTTCCTGTCCTTGGACAGAAGGTTCTAATGTCTCGCCTGTCAATTCTCCGTCAGAAACCTCTTGCTCCGAAGTGTCTGAGTCAACTTCCTCTTCCAAGAGAGCCTCCGCTTCGGATGATGGTTCTTCAGACGTTTCCTCGCTAGATGTCTCATCTGGTGTTTCTTTTTTTTCTATCTCTGCCTCTTTGGCCAGCTCCTTTTCACGCGCCCGTTTTTCCAAATAGGCTTGGTTTTTGACCTGCCATTCATCTAAATCAATGGTTTCCTGATCAGAAATTTCCTGTATTTCCTGCTCAATCCCTTCTTGTGGGTATTCTTTTTCAGACATGCTTTTCTTCTCTCTTTGTGTGTTGGGCAATATCTGCCATCAAAAGGTTATAAAAACTTTCCAAAGATTTCAAATCCTGGGCCTGAGCCATCCTTTTCTGATAAGCCTGGCCCTGTGACAAGAGCAGATCGATTTTCTCTTTTAAGTGCTCAAAAGTCAAATCATCCTCGCTCAGGTTCGGAGCATAACCCTTGGACTCAAAGTAGGCTGCATTCTCCAGCTGATCGCCACGGCTGGCCTTCTTACCTAGCGGAACAATCACGTGACGCTTTTGGAGGGCCAGCAATTCAAAGATGGTATTAGCCCCGCCTCTGGTGATAACAACATCTGCCAATTGCAACAAGGCCTGGTAAAGGTCCGTGACATAATCCACACGGTAGAGGCCTGGTGATAACTCATTCAGCTCGGGATCTCCAGTCAAGTTAATCACATTGTAGTGGCTCAAAAGCTGGGCACGGTGCTCTGTTACAAACGCGTTAAAGATTCTAGCACCCGCAGACCCGCCAACAAATAATAGGGTGGGTCGCTGAGGATTCATCTGCTCTGCCACCGCCGTCAAAGCATTTGGTAGCACTTGATTGGTTGCTTCTGCCTTAATCTTAGTCACCGCTCCAACATGCTTGGTCTTACTTGCCCCTGTCGTCTGTTCAAAGGTCGTGTACATGGTAGTCGCAAAACGGTAGGCAATTTTATTGGCCAAGCCCATGGACAGGTCCGATTCGTGAATGAAAACAGGGACTCCTGACAACTTGGCCGCGACTACTGGCGGCACAGACACAAAGCCCCCTTTTGAGAAAAGGGCTTGTGGTCGGATCTTAAGCATGAGGAAAAGAGACTGCAGGGTTCCCCAAGCCACTTTGAAGACATCTTTTAAATTTTGCCAGCTAAAGTAGCGACGCAGTTTTCCTGTTGAAATCCCATGGAAGGTAACGGGGAGATTTAGCGCCTGGATTTGACGGTACTCGATACCAACCTTATCCCCGATGTAATGAACTTCCCATCCCTCTTCAATCAATCGTGGAATGAGGAGAAGGTTCAAGGTGACATGGCCTACCGTCCCACCGCCAGTCAATACAATCTTTTTCATCTTATCACTTTCTTATTGCTTTTCAGCCTTTAGCGCCTCGTAAGTTGCTAGGAAACTGTCTCCCCTCACTTCGAAGTTGGCATACATATCCCAACTAGCATTGGCCGGACTGAGGAGGACAACCTCGCCTGGACTGGCTAGTTCAAAGGCCTTCTTGGTCGCATCTGCAACATCTTCTGCCAAGACGTAAGGAACTCCCGCGGACTTAGCTGCCCTCACCATGCGCGGTGTGGATTCTCCCAGTATCATCATTTGCTTCAAACCCTTTAAATCAGGAACCAGATCGTCGAACTCATTGCCTCGATCCAGACCGCCAGCAATCAGAAGGACTTTAGCTGGATCAAAGCCTGACAAAGCCTTTTGAGTGGCTAAACTATTGGTTGACTTGCTGTCATTGTAAAAGGCGACTTGGTTGATTTCACCGACATACTGAAGGCGATGTTTAACCCCACCAAAATGACTCAACGTCTCTACGATCGCTTGATTAGCAACTCCCATGGTCTTGGCAACCGCTATGGTCGCCAGGGCATTTTCCACATTGTGCAAGCCAGGGACACCCAAATCATCCGCTGACATAATCGCTTCGTCCTTAAAGTAGAGCACGCCATCCTTCAGATAGGCCCCATCCACCTTCTCTTGACTGGAGAAGGGAACTAGACTTGCCTTAGTCTTAGCCGCTAGGTCTCGGGCGATTTCCTGAGTCATGTTGAGGATCAAGGTATCCTCAGTCGTCATCTGCTCCTGGATCTGCCATTTGGCTGCCACATAGGCATCAAAATCACCATGATAATCTAAATGGCTAGGAATCAGATTGGTCACCACCGCAATATTTGGCCTAAACTGCTCGACCCCCATCAGCTGGAAACTGGACAATTCCATGACCAAGACATCCTCAGCCGTCGCTTCCTGAGCAACACTAGAAGCCGGAAAACCAATATTGCCGCAGAGAAGAGCTGCCTGCCCGCCAGCATTCAAAACTTCCGCAATCATGGTGGTCGTCGTTGTTTTGCCATTTGACCCTGTAATCCCAACAATCGGTGCCTCCGAGATTAGGTAGGCCAATTCCACCTCCGTCAAGACAGGAATCCCCTTGTCAAGCGCCTTTGCCACCATGGGATTTGTATAAGGAATCCCTGGGTTCTTGATGACATAAGCAAACTCTTCTTCTAAAAGTTCCAAGGGGTGACCACCACAGATGACCTTGATTCCCTCTTCTAAAAGGGCTTGGGCGGCACGATTTTCCTCAAAGAGCTTGCCATCATTGACAGTCACAATAGCGCCCAACTTTGCCAGAAGACGCGCCGCAGATTCTCCTGACTTGGCCAAGCCAATAACCAAAACTTTTTGATTTTCAAAACGTGTGATATGTTTCATCTCTACTCAATTTCTCTTCATGTTTTTTACTATTTTACCGTGAAAAAGAAATATTTTCAAGGAAAGACGAAGCAAAGCCCAAGAAAGGCAATGTCTTGACCAAAACCTACTTCAAGAGAAAACGACTACTACTCTGATTTATAAATGATTAGTCTCTCATTTATCAGAACCTCTGCTATCCAGCCTTACTAATAGTTCTACACCTGTTGCCAAGTCAAAAACTCCCCCATCTTATAAGCCAAGACGGGGGAACCTTTTTATTCAATTATGATGTATCGGATTACTTAAACCTTAGCTTCCAAAAGACCGATATCTCCGTCTTCACGCTTGTAAATCACATGAGTACCATTCGTTTCCACATCCGTGTAGATGAAGAAATCGTGTCCTACCAACTCCATTTGAAGGAGGGCTTCGTCAAGCGTCATCGGCTTCAAGTCAACTTGCTTGGTACGGACCACTTGTGAATCCGTTGATTCTTCCTCAACCAGCGCTTCCGTGAAGAGCTGACCAGTTGAAACTTTCTCACGATGGCGTTTTTCAATCTTGGTCTTATTCTTGCGGATCTGACGCTCAATTTTGTCAACGACCAAGTCAATAGAGCCGTACATGTCTTGGGACACATCTTCTGCTCTAAGGGTCACATTGCCAAGCGGGATAGTCACTTCAACCTTTGCAGTCTTTTCCCGGTATACTTTCAGGTTAACCTTTGCGGTCAAGTCAATGTCTTCTGAAAAATATTTTTCAATCTTGCTGACCTTGAGTTCAACATAATCACGAATTGCTTCGGTGACTTCAATGTTCTCGCCACGGATGTTGTACTTAATCATATAGGTTCCTCTTTTCTAAGCGTTTTCCGCCTTTCTTTATAACCTTATTATACCGCTTTCATGATTTTTTTGCAACGATTTTCCTCACCTAGCCAAGGAGAAGGTAAGGACGTCTTCAATCCCATTTTGACTCAACAGGTCTCGCAGTAATTGTAGGGTGGCCCCTGTTGTGTAGATGTCATCAATCACTAAAACCGGCTTATCTGCTGAAATTTTTTTGGCCATTGTGAAGACTTGATCTGCTGCCAAGCGTTGCTCCCGTGTCTTACTGGACTGCTTGTCCGTATGCTTTTTTTCAAAAACATCTTCATACTTTAAATTGGCCGCTTCCAGCAGAGCTGTGACCTGATTGAAGCCTCTTTCCTGATAGGAAACTTGGCTTAAAGGAACTGGCACGAAGCGATGAGTCTTCTGGTAGGGTTTTAAGGCCTGTCGAAGATCTGCTGCAAAAACGTCCCTCAAGGCGTAATCACCGCTAAATTTAAAACGGCTGAAAAAATCCTTCATGGCCTCATTATAAGCGTAAAGACTAATATGCTGAACTGCCTTGCCCTGCTCTTTCCAATAGCAACAATCTTGGCAAACCTCACCCGTTGAACTTGGTTTGTAGCAACTGGGACAATGAACTTCTCCTATCGGCATAAATGCTTCTTGGCAGGTCTGGCACAGGCCGACTTGTAGGTCACTCAAGCCTAGGATCGCTCCGAAGGACCATTTTTGCTTTAAGGTTTGCTGGCACAATAAACACATCATCCTAGCCCACTCTCCTTGTTCATCAATTTAATCTCTGCAATGGCCTTTTCAATGGCCCGATTGGTCCCATCTTGGTAGAAATAGAGCAAGCCTGTCGGCCTCTCCAAACTGCGTCCCACGCGCCCACCAATCTGGACCAGACTAGACTTGCTATACAAGCGGTGGTTAGCCTCCACCACAAAAACATCCACACAAGGAAAGGTCACTCCCCGCTCCAAAATGGTTGTCGATACTAAAATGCTTACCTCACGCTCACGAAAGGCCGTCACCACCTCCAAACGCTCAGCGGTCTGACTGGACACAAAACCAATGCGCTCATTTGGAAAATAGGTTTCTAGACATTTGGCCAAAGCCTCTCCAAGCGCAATCTCTGGTGCAAAAATAAGGAGCGGAAAACCAGTCTGTCGTTGAGTTCGAATATCTTTCAAAAACTTTGTGGGCAACTTCCTCTGATTAATAGCCTTCTCGAAGCCTGAAAGCCAGACTTTTTGAGGAACCACTAAGGGATTTTCATGGAACCGTCTCGGCAGGCGCAAGCGAACCAGTTCTCCTTTTTGGACCTGCCTATCTAGCTCATCCGTCGATGTAGCCGTCAGAACCAACTTTCGTCCCTCTGAGGTCAGAGATTGGTTGACCGCATGGTATAGGACAGGGTTATCCACAAAAGGAAAAGCATCCACCTCATCGATAATCAAAAGGTCAAAGGCCTGGTAAAACTTCAAAAGCTGATGCGTCGTGGCGATCACTAAAGGCGTCCTAAAATAGGGATCTCCCTCTCCATGTAAGAGAGCAATCGGGCAGGAAAAATCTTGACTCAATCGGCGATGAAGCTCAATGCAAACGTCAATCCGTGGTGTCGCAATACAGACAGCCTGTCCTTTAGCTAACGTTTCAGCAACCACTTGATAAATCATCTCGGTCTTTCCGGCCCCTGTCACTGCATGAACGAGAGCGCTTTGTCCGCCAGCTACAGCTTCTAATAAGCCTTTTGAAATCCTCTCCTGCCAAGCCGTCAGTTGGCCTTTCCAAAGCAGGTAATCCTTAGGTTCAAAGGGAGTCTGCGGGATGTGGTAGAGGGGTTGATCACTTCTTACCCTTCCCAGCAGCAAGCACTCTCGACAATAAGTTGCTCCGATTGGCAAGAGACACTTGACTGTGTCCATTTCTGAGCCACATCGGCCACAAAACTGGCGTCCTTTTTCCTCTCTGACAGCTGGCAAAGTTTCTGCATAAGCGGCAAAACTTTCTGGCAACTGTCCTTCTACAAAAAGGCGCCCACGGTAATCATCTAAATTCTCCATACTCTTTCATTCGTTCTTTTTTTGAAAAAAGGAGCATTTCTTGGTACAATGACCTTATGGAATACAAGACTATCACACAGGACGGCTCCGTCGAAGAAGAAATCAAAAAATCCCGCTTTATCTGCTACCTCAAACGGGTGGAGACAGAAGAAGAAGCCCGTGCTTTTATCCAGCACATCAAAAAAGAGCACTACAAGGCCAACCACAACTGCTCTGCCTTTATCCTGGGAGAAAACAGCCAAATCAAGCGTAGCAGCGATGATGGCGAACCCTCAGGAACAGCAGGCGTCCCCATGCTTGGCGTTTTAGAGGCGCTTGAACTCACAAATGTTGTCGCCGTTGTCACCCGCTATTTTGGTGGCATCAAACTGGGAGCCGGTGGGCTGATCAGAGCTTACGCAGGCAGTGTATCCAAGGCTGTTCAAGAGATCGGTCGTGTCCAAATCAAAGAGCAACAGGGGATTCGGTTAGTCTTAAGTTACCCCCAATACCAAGACTTTACCAATTTTCTAAAGCAGAACCAACTCTATGAAATTGATCCTCAATTTACCACTCAAGTAACGACCGAAATCTTTGTGGATAAGGAAAAGACACAGGATACCATGGCTCAGCTGATTGAGTTCTTTCAAGGCAAGGCTCAACTAGAGATTTCCGATATCCGAGAAATCGAGGTGCCTCTGATTTAAAAAAGCTATCCCAACGATAGCTTTTTTATATTTTACAAAGTCTGCTAGACTTCTTATACTGGAGATACTAGGTATTCAGAAAGGAAAGCTTATGACACTTTATCAAAATATCACCGAACTTGTCGGCAAAACCCCGATTGTAAAACTCAACCGCATCGTTCCTGAAGGTGCGGCTGATGTTTACGTGAAGTTAGAAGCCTTTAACCCCGGCTCTTCTGTCAAAGACCGTATCGCTCTCAACATGATCAAGGATGCCGAAGAACGTGGCGTTCTAAAACCTGGGGACACTATCGTTGAGCCAACATCCGGTAACACTGGAATAGGTCTTGCTTGGGTAGGTGCTGCTCTCGGTTACAAGGTGATCATCGTCATGCCAGACACCATGTCTATCGAACGTCGCAAAATCATCCAAGCCTACGGCGCTGAACTCATCTTGACGCCAGGTGCAGAAGGAATGAAAGGCGCCATTGCTAAGGCACAAGAAATTGCTGATGAAAGAGACGGTTTCGTGCCTCAGCAATTTATCAACCAAGCCAACCCGGCCGTTCACGAAGCCACTACCGGTCCCGAAATCCTTGAGGCCTTTGGACCAAAGGGACTGGATGCCTTCGTCTCAGGTGTCGGAACTGGTGGAACCATTTCTGGCGTATCTCACGTCCTCAAAGAAGCTAATCCTGACGTGCAAATCTATGCTGTCGAAGCAGACGAATCAGCTGTCCTATCTGGTGAAAAGCCTGGACCTCACAAGATTCAAGGCATCTCTGCAGGATTCATTCCAGATACCCTTGACACCCAAGCCTATGACGGCATTGTCCGCGTCAGCTCTGACAACGCCATCGCTACAGGTCGAGCTATCGGTGGCCAAGAAGGTTTCCTCTTAGGAATTTCAGCTTCCGCTGCTATCTATGCAGCCATTGAAGTTGCCAAAAAACTGGGCACTGGCAAAAAAGTCTTAGCCATCGCACCAGATAACGGCGAACGCTACCTCTCAACCGTCCTCTACGATTTTGAGTAATTTCCCTACTAGAGCAAAATCCCCCACACTTTGAAATGGTGTGAGGGGATGTTTTTATTTTTCAAGCCATCTTTTTTGAATCTCAAAAGCGACAGACTTAGGACGCCTATCCCTCGTAAAGATGCCTTTTAGGTTGCCATCTATGCGACGAATATTATTTCCCGTTGCAAAGTCTGCAAAATTCCATAAATGCTCTCCAATAATGTATTCATATCGATCCAAGACAGCAAAATGTTCTCGATAAAATTGTGCTTGAAATTCTTCTGAATAGGGATTTTTGTATAAGGAGTGCATTCCAGAAACCGTGTCAACCCCAAATTCAGAAAACATTATAGGTTTATCTGGGTATTTTTCATGCCAACGCTCAATTTCAGCACATAATTTCGGAATAGCTGCATCTAAATAACCGTGGTCAATGTACCACCCATAATAGCGATTTAAACAGATAATATCGCACATTTCTGTAATCTTATCTAATTCTGGGGTAGCGTTGACGATGTTAGGAACTACTATCGGCCGTTTTTCAAAGTCTAGTTTTCTTTGATTATCATATGAGCCAATTATTTATTAGCAAGAGCGCTATGGCTGAGTAAAAAGCAGTTGCCCTGTTTCGCTATCTCTCTCATATTGTTTAAAGAAATTCCAGATATAGGCAGCTTCTGGTCTATAATTCCAATGAGCTAAATTTTTTATCGTAACCAATCGAATAAGTTCTTGATTCTCATTATCTACATCTACCATAGAACCTGAGAGAATTTCCTTATCTCCGAGAATTCCTTCTACTTGGTTAGATAAAGCAACTCCAAAATACGGATTTAAATTTAAATCTGGCTTAGATGATACCGGCAAACCATTCATTCTCTGATAGGCTTGGATGAACTCAAACATTGAAACATTGGGATCATCAAAGAAAATATTTGGCATACCAAACGGACTACTCCCATCTACTGGCACCATTTGGAAGAAATCATGATCTCCAACAACATAGAGGTAAGGAATTTTGTTCCCGTTATAGTCTCTTGCTAACTGCGTTAATTCCTCCTTGTCAATTCCTGGAGCAGAAACTGAAGCTCCAGCAGCAAATACATCTGAATGCTTAGCAGCCCAAAGAGCCGTCTTTGAACCACCTGCTGATAAGCCGGTCAAATAAATACGACTTGTATCAATTTGTGGATAAGTTTCCTTGAGATAGTCAATCAGCTCCAATACTCCCTCTTCACCTAGTCCATCTACCTTGGCAAAGTTTAATTCCTTCTCCTGCCACTCTGGAGACACAACAACAATGTCCTCTTTCGCTGCTACTTCAACCCAACCGCTGGTATCTCCTTGAAGACGTGGGTCATTAGCAAATCCATGCAATGTAATAATCAAAGGGACCGTGCCCTTAGACGCTTCTTTGATTGTTTTCGGAACATACTCATACCAAGTATACGAACCTTCACCGTTAAGGGGAACTTCTTCATTTTGGTTATATATAATGCCTAATTTCTCAAAATCAATAACTGGTTCTAGACCATATCCTGATGTAACCTCTTTAACATTAGCATTATAAAATTCTGTTATGTCATTATGCATTCGGTAATTCTGCGACAAGACCTTTGACCAAGCATCTTCAAATATTTTGGCAAGTTCATTTTCTAAATTGGACACTACTACTTTTTGCAATGGATTCGATTGATCTTGATAAGTATCACTGACTTTCTTATCATCCTGACCATACAATAAATAGACTGTTTCGTCTGAATTTACAATGTAAGTCGGTACTTGTTCTCCGAGATTTACCCCTTCATCAACTTTACCATTAATCGTTAAGATACCAGCTATAAGGTAACCATATTTAGGCGCAAGTTTATTATTGACAAACGTTGCACCTTCATCAATCCCAATCAATTTTATATTAGCAACAGGAGTTTGAGAAATTAGATCAATAAAGGCTACCATATCATCATTTGAGTAGGTGCTACCATTTATAGGTGGGATGACATAAACATTAGAAGCCCATTCTTCAACAACATCCGACATTTCAAATTCAGTCACTAAGGCATTAGCTTCGTCTACTGTCTTTGGCCCAGCATATATATAAAAGGTTGGCGTCAAAACATTTGACCGATCACTTCTATAACCAGCCTCTTCAGCATTAAAGTGATAGTACTTAAACTCGGGATTATTAGAGTCTTGCTTGCTAACCAAAGACACCGCAGATTCTTTGTCCACTGTACTTTGCTTATCTGAAGTCTGTGTCTGACAAGCAGTTAATAAAATTATACTAATGAGTATCAAAAAGATTTTTTTCTTCATTTCCTTTCCTCCTCAAATATGTGTTAGAAATCCTAATCCAGTAGGTTAACAATAATATTCAAATCCGTTTCAATAGATATTCTATCCTTTAAAGCCTTAGAATAATATATCGACAAATCCTTCTGCGTCCATTCCAGCTGCACTCTCCCCTCAGGAAGTTGGTAGGCCCCCTTCACCCACTCTAAAGGTAAATTCGACGCAGGTGCTATTTCTATCCTTCCACCAGAAACCTTTATCCCCAAAACTTCTCGAATAAGCCAGCTAGAGTATGATGAAAACATGGCATGGTTTTTTGAGCCTGTGAACGTTTCTCCTCCTGAGAAATGTTCAGACAAGGTTTGATTTCCAGACCTTATCATATCCATGTAACTTGGTGTAGCTTGACGAGTCAACCAATCAAAAATCAACTGATTGTCTCCACGTTTTGCAAATTCCTCATAAGCCCAAGACATGCCAAAGATACCAAACGGGAAAATACCATCTCGCGACCTGATGGCTACTACCAATTTATCATACCAGATAACTTCATCATCAACTAAGCCCGTTCTCAGCGCAAAAATGATACTAGAGGCACTTCCAGAAGCGAATCGTTGCTGAACATCATCGTAAAACTCATTTTTGATGGACTGTTTAACAGTTTCGATAACTTTTCCAAGTTCTTCTTGGTAAGGTTTCAAGTCCGATAAATACCGACTCAACTTTTGATAAGTCTGTAAGTTCAAGAGATACATGACAGCAGAACAAAATTCTTGGTCAGGTGATTTAATAAAAAATCCATAAGCTGTTTCATCAATAGACCCCCAGTCTCCTAGACAACACATCTTGACATAATCGTAATCAAAAGACATAAGGTGATTCAGGTGTTTTTTTAAGGCTTCTTGATACTGTTCAATAAAGTTTTCTTCACCGTATTCTTCAAAAATAATTTGTGCTAAGGTGGGTAAAACCAATTGCCAGCCGAGAGATCCTGCTCCGTTTGAAGTCCCATTAGTCATGATTCCAACATAAGGAGCTGTTTGTGTGATACCTCCATCAAGTCTTTGCTCATTTACGAAGTCAATGAAAACTTTTTTAAACATCTCCTTCCCATCTATAGTGGCAAGATGAGCCTTTAATAAGGCAACTATATCACCACCATATCCCAGTCGTTCTCTAGAGCAATCCTCGAAGTATGAGTGAATATTATGAAGCCTAGTATTTCTCCCTGCAATCCATAATTGATTTAAGATCTCAGACGAACATTCAAATTCACTGATATTTTTAACAGCTGTGTGAACTCTATAGGCCGTTAAATCACAAAGAGGAAAAGTCTCACTTCCCGTCTTTACCATGACATAGCGAAATGAATGGTAAGTGTATTGATTACTATAATCAAGAGCAACATTTTTTGTTTTGATGATTTTATCCTCTTGGATAATCGTTTTGTCTGGCTCTATATCTTTACTATCATCTCTCAGGCCATACCGCCCACTTATAGTTGAAGTGAAATCTAACTCCTCCCCATCAGTTAACCTTTCTTCAGCATATTGAAGTAAGATAGTTCCAATATAATCTGGTTCCACTCCAAAAGCAATCTGACCACTAAGAATCTGACCAAAATCTACAAGCCAATTTTCACCCAACCTCTCGATCTTTACTGGTCTTATTACGTCATGTCTCTTTACTTTAGGGATAAAACTGGGAACCAGTTGACCAGCCGGACCAGAAATAGTGACCGTCTGAACACTAGAATCTACATACCAATTCTCATCTGTAAAAACTTCACCAATATAGATATCATTTTGCAATAAATTTCCAAAACCAGACTCCCAAGTAGAGTCAGAATAAATATGGCCGTCACCTAATTGTATATCACAGATTAAACAAGGTTTTCCAACAGCTAATTGTTTACGAATATTATATTTTCCAAGAATGTGAAGGGGTGCCGGATTATACCAGCCATTAGCTAGTTCAATAATTATTTTATTAGTCCCTCTTTTCAAATAAGGACTAATATCATAAGTATCATAATATACTACTTTATCGTAGTTTGTAACATCGCTATTTAAAAATGCATCTCCAAGTCTCTGTCCATTTAAATAAGCAGTATAATAACCTAGACCACAAACTGCTAAACTAGCTTTACTTTCTCCGTCCCAAATAAAGTTTTTAGAAAAAGTCATATTAGGCTTGTCTTTAAAGAATGAAAATTCCTTCTCAATAGGATTATCTTTTCGGGTAATCCATTTAGCCTCTAGAAAATGTTCTTTTTGATTATATTTTTTTGTCATATCCACCTCAAATTCAAAAATATTTTCACTAATCTAATCAGCTTCTGACAACTTCGTTGCTAGAACAGCTATACCTTCTTTACTTGGCAATGAGAGATGAATATAACCAGTAACTCTCTCTCGGACACATTCTCTCGTCATTTCCCAAATGTCTATGATTTCAAGTCTATATTTTCCTTCTTCTGGCAGTAAAAGGTACCTTATATACACCATTACCTGCATAAAAGCCATTAACAATTTTTTTCTTACCATTACAAATTACTTCGACACTTACGTCTACATCAACTTTAGAAGAACTTGGTTCCTCTCCTGTGAACTGTAATTCTAAAATTTCATACTGCCTCACTCTAGTCTCCTTTAAAAATTCGTTGCCTCAAAAAGGCAACGAACTCATCTATTCTGAACGTTCTTGTTGGTAGAGTTTGTTATCAACTGTTTTAATAAAAGGAAGATAGAAGAGAGTTACTACCACTAACTGAATCATTTGCAATACTGCTCCCCTCCAACTATTGGTTACCAAAAAGCCACTCAAAATAACAGGTGTTGTCCACGGTAGCTGAACCAATCCTGTTGGTACAGGAACTAAATTCAAAGCCATAGCTACATAGGCAATAACTCCCGATACGACCGAGGATAAGAACGCTGGAATAATCAACGAAAAATTAAGCATGATGGGGAATCCAAAGAGGGCTGGTTCACCAACATTAAAGACATATGGTGCAACTGAAATACGACTGACTTGCTTATACTGCTTACTTTTTGCGAATATAAGAGCTGCAAGCACCGCCCCCTGAAGCCCGATACTCATGAAATGGGTAAAGAAGGAATTCGAAATAATGTTAGGTGCTACTTGTCCGGCTAATGTGGCTACTCGATTTTGCTCTTCAAGCATTTGCCAAACTGGTGTCATAATCCCTTGTACAATGGAGCCTCCATGTAAACCGAAGAACCATAGAATATTTTCAAATAACTTAACAAGAATCGAACCAAAAATCGATCCACCAAGAATGGTTAGAGGTAATCCTAATGTACTATTAATAAGTGTGACAGCAGTCATACCAGTAAGATCCACTAGTAGACGGATTATCCAGAAAACGATTACAACAAGAAAACTTGGAATCATTGATTCAAATGGGGCAGAAACAGCTGGCGGAACTGAAGCTGGCATCTTAATTTTAATGCCTTTTCGATCAATAGCTCTATAGATGACTGCTGTAAAAATAGAAACTAGCATACCAACAAACATTGATTCTGCACTAACAGATGCTAATTTAAGTACAAAACCACTATCTTCCAAAAAAATAGTAGGTGTCATAATCAAAAATGAAACCAAGGCTGTCAGGACGACCTGAAGTTTATTTAAGTTCATTTTGTCTGAAATCGAATAAGCGGTAGTAATAGCAACCAGAAGACCACCAATGGCCAAACTAGCATTATAAACGATAAGTAGTTTCCCTTGCCAAACAGCTGTTTCAACACCAATTAGATTTGTAATAAAATTATTGAATCCTTCAACAGGAAAGGCTGCAAAAATCAAGAAGACCGATGCTATAAAGGTGAAAGGCACATAAGCTAGCATAGCATCACGGATAGCAGTAACATACATGTTACGATTCATAGCTGTTGCAAATTTTCCCATTCTTAATTGCAAGCTAGATATAAATGATTGGTTATTCTCACTCATTTTAAAAACTCCTTTTTACATTAACGAAGCTAATGCAGTCTCAAGAACATTCGCCCCATTCATCATCCCATAATCTGCCAGACTAATTACATTAATTTTCATATCAGTACCAGCATATTTTGTTTTAAATTCTTCTTCCAAAAAGCTGATTTGAGGCCCTAAAAGAAGAACATCTGTCTGCCCTTTATACTTCTCAAATGCAGACTCAGCCATAGCTATGATATTAGCTTCAATTCCTTTGGCAGTTGCTGCCTCCTTCATCTTAGTAACAAGCATTGAAGTAGAAAAACCGCCAGCACACACCAAGGTAATGTTTACCATAATATTCTCCTTTATTTATTTTTATATAAATCAACAATTTCAGTGGCCATATCCTTGACGGTAATGGCGTTCATGAGATGGTCCTGGGCATGTACCATCAAGAGAGAGACTTCTGTTTTTTCGCCTGAGGCTTCCTTGGTGAGAAGCTCGGTCTGAGCGTGATGGGCTTGGACCAGAGAGTCATTGCATTCAGCCAAATGCGCTTGCGCTTCCTCAAAATCTCCTTTTTTAGCAGCGTAGATTGCCTTCATTGCCAGGCTTCTTGCATTACCACCATTGACGATGAGTCCCATAATAACTTGGGTTTGTTCGTTTTCCATAGACTTCCTTTCCTCTTCGTTTTGATAAATCTATCATACCCGCTCTCGATCATAAACTCCACACCTTCTTCTGCCGTTTTGAAAACGGTAACTCTCTCATTTGATAATAGAAAAAATCCCAGCAAGCTGAGATTTTAACTGAGGATATGGACCAAGGTTTCAAAACTTGGGTTGGCAATCAGCTTTTGGATGGCCTCTTGATCAAAAAAGAGATTGCTGGTTTTCTCATAAAAAGTTTCCAATTGAGGATCTTCCTGAGAACCGATTGATAATAAGAAAATAACTTGGACAGGGTTGTTTTTCCATAAGATTGGCTTGTCAAGAACGGCCACAGTGACAAAGCTCTGCTCGGTCAAAACCTTGTAGGGATGAGGAAGGGCAACTAAATTGCCAAAGTCGGTCTGTCCTAACTCTTCACGCTTCAGCACTGCCTCTTCGAATCCTTCCGGCAAGAGTCCAAAGCGATCGATATGTTGGCACATGAGTTGAATGGCCTCTTCGCGAGTCTCAACTGACAGACGAGGCATAAAAAGATTGGTCGAGTAATAATCTAAAATCGTAGACTTATCACCACTTTCAAACATCTGTCGATAGGTCAAAATATCATTACTGTCAATGAAAAGATTGATTTCATAGATGGGAACAGGGTATTTTTTAGGCAGCGGGACGGTCGTAAAAATGTAGTCAACCTGTTTACCTTGGAAATCAAACTCTTCCAATTCCGCTACCGTACACTCATAGATTGTATCCAGATAGTCGCCGAAGGCCTGCTTATACTTAAATTTGAAGAGCTGCGAACTGCTCTTGCCCGATACACAAACCAAAACGATGGTTTTCTTCTCAATCTTACGATTGCGTTTTTCCGTTGCTAGCGCAAAAATAATGGCAATATAAGCCACCTCATCCTCTGGAATATCGCATTGGTAATATTCCTTAAGACTAGTGCAAGCTGTCGCAGCGAGAGTGTAGGGGTAGGGATACTCCTGCTTAATCATCTCCAGCAAGGGATTTTGAGCGGCAATATTAAATTTCAATCGAATAGCCATTGGAACCAAGTGCTGATTCAAGGCCATCCGAAGTTCTAAATTTTGTCGAAAATCGAGCGCAAAGGTCTCATAAACCCGCGTCAGCATTTTATGGACCAGCTCATCAATCTGCCCTGTGATGACAAAGTTAGGACCATATTGGCTGTAAGAATCTGAAGAGAGATGTGCTCCATAAATAACAGCCAAAAACTGTCGTTCCTGCAAACTCAACTGTTGGCCAAACCTCGCCTCAATCAATTGGCTGTAGTCTGCGACAATGCGTTCCGTTGCTGGACTAATGACATCCGCTGGAACGTCGCCATCGACAATCGTAAAGCCTTGTTGTAAACGGTCTAGTGTTATATTGATGTATTTTACCACATTCTCAAGAGCTATCTCTGACATGGTCACCTTGTGGCAGTGGTTACCATCTAGAATGGTTTCCATCAACCAGACTTCACGACTCCTCTCCGCTAGCCTATCGTAGAGGGTATTCAGCAAGCAAATCCGCTTATGAAATTCCTGCCCCAAAACCTTAATCCCATAATTAGGCCGCCTATCCAAGAGAAGGTCGTAGGCCATTAAAATACTCTCCACGCGTTTTAGGTTAGCAGATAAGGTATTACGGGAAATATAGAATTGCTCTGCTATATCCTCCAATTTCACATAGTCTTCAGATCTTAAGAGGAGTTGTAAAAGGGCTACCTGCCTTTGCTCACTCGTCTCAGGAATAGCCTTATCTTCCACGGAACGGGATACTTGGAGAAAGCTCGCTTCATCTTGAATCAACAGCTTATAGCCGAAATGGCGCTTGGATTCAATCGTTGCGTCATAGGCGGTCAGAATTTCCTTAAGCTCCTTGATCCGTGTGCGAACGGTTTTCTCACTGATTTCGAGCTTATCCGCCAGGTCCTGGGAGGTTTGATAACTGTCTTGAGACATCAAATTCAACACATCATATAGCTTACTATCCACCCTACTCTCCTTTCCAGCCCTAGATAAGGTAGTCTTTATCCATTCTATTGTAGCAAGAAGTCAGACGATTGACTATCCTAACTTTTACCGTAAAGAAAACGGAAACAACTTCTAGTCTAACCAGCCTTCCCCGAGTGACACTCGTTTAACGTATTTTAAAAACAGTCCTTCCCTCGCCAAGAACTCATTCTCAGACAAGCATTGGAAACCAAAGAAGACTGGACGAATTGCCAGTCTCAACATTTATTCCCATATTCCCACCTATACTCTGGGAAGAGCATTTTAAGAACATCGGTGGTCAAGCGGCGGGACTGGCCGACAGCCGGAAAGATGTGCATCATCATCATGGGATTGAAGTTGGCCTCGATGATACCGTAACTGGTCTGACAACTGTCAGCCGGTTGGCTGATGTCTGGAATAATCAAATCAACCCCACAAACCTTGGCCTGCATGGCTTGGGTAATCGCTACTGCAACTTCCTTGTAAGACGGATGGACCTGATCTGTCATATCAATCGAATCACCACCTGTGCTGATATTGGAATTGGCGCGGAGGTAAACGACCTCACCCTCTGGGACGATACTCTCTGCTGTCAGTCCTTGGGCTTTGAGTTGCAATCTTTCCAACTCGCCTAGCTCTATCTTTTTGAGCGGGGTCGATTTGCCATCGCCTCGAAGGGGATTGGCGTTTTTAATGGCTACAAGCTCAGCAATCGTGGAGTTGCCATCCCCGATGACATTAGCAGGCACGCGCAGGAGAACGGCCCTGGTCTCATCTCCCAAAACAAAGAATCTGTACTCCGTTCCAGCCATAAAGTCCTCAACCATGACTTCCTTGTCCTCTAAAAGGGCTAATTCGACTGCCTTGAGGAAGTCGTCTTGCTCGCTCACGCCTTGCTCAAAAATACTGATCCCAAGGCCATAGTTAGTTGATTTCGGCTTGATGACAATGGGTTTCCCTTTCACTTGAGAGAATACCTGCCTTGCCTCATCGAGATCCATCAGCTGCAGACTGGCTGGCACCGCAAAACCTGCCTCTGCTAGAACTTTCTTGGTTACGACCTTATTTTCCATAATCAGGGGTGAAATATAGCTATCATGGCTGGTCATATTGCCATTTTTGACGTATTCGGTATGGCCTTTGTAGCTGAGTTTAACAAATTGGTCGCGTTCATCCAAGATGTCTACAGCAAAGCCGTATTGGATCGCATCAGCTAAGAAGGCTTGGGTGGATAACTCCATTGTTGCAAAGGCTTGTAGTCCGAAAGGTTGCTCTAGAACTGCCTGTTTATAAGATCGGGCAAGTTCCATCCCAAGCCGAGCCATATCTTTGCCTTTTTCTTGATAGCTCAGCCACAAGCGCCCGCCCAGCGTCAGCTCTGGCTTTTCTAACTGAGCCCGCTTAGCAGCAATCAAGGCCTTGTCAGCTTCTGGCAGGTGGAGCTGCTCTGCCATTTCTTCCAAAAGGGCAAAGAAGGCTTCTGCTTCCTCTAGGGCAATAGCAGAGCTAAGGGGATGGCTAAGCGCTGTCTCTTCTTTGAGGCGTCTGCCAAGCGCTATGTCCACTTCGGTCTCTTCCAGCCAAAGGAGGCCCAGCAAAAAGAGGTGAATAAAGCGAGCGTCATCCGCTGTTAGGCCATAGGGTGCAAAGGGGTTAAGGTCAAAAATCCGAAACTCCAAATACTGGATTCCCTTAACCAGCAAGTCCTGCACCGACTGGCTGCCTCGGAAGCGGACACTCTCATAAAGCTCCTTCTCCGCAATCAAATCGCCCTGATCAACTAGAGCACGCAGGCTGGTCACATAGGCTTTAAGACTGTCAAAAGACACTCGGATATGGGGCTCATTGACATAGCCATAGGAACTGGCCCGAATAGACCGAACAGGGCCTTCCAGTTCTTGCCCTTCCTTAAAATAGGCCGTAGGCGCCAAAGGCGTTGCCCCAAACAGGTAAATCAGGAGCCACTGGTAGCGTAAAAACTGCCGTGCCAAGGTCATATAGACCTGGTTCTGAATTTCTGCAAGGGGCTGGCCTTCAGTCGCTAACGCCTCTAAAAATTCTTTTTTCAGGCCAAAATTATAGTGAATCCCAGAGACCATTTGCTTGTACTTGCCATATTTTTTTGTCAAGTATTCCCGATATCGAGTATTTTCTTCCCCCATCTGCGCCTCTACGATCGCCTCCTCATCTGGTAGGATAGCTGGCATAGACAGTGGCCAAAGGTATTCTTCCTCTGGCAATTGGCGCAAGGTCACTTCATGGATGGCCCCCAAGAAACGCAGGGCCTCACGGCTATGGTCAAACACAGGGGAAACCAGCTCCAACTGTGATTCCGCAAAATCTGTCTGGATATAAGGATGGAAAGAACGGTCCCCAAACGCTTTTGGGTGTCTGGTCTGGCTGAGCCTACCGTCAGCTAGAACCCGCTGGCCTTCCTTTTCTATGCCAATAGTCGCTTGGGTAAATAGCCCTTCCAACCCCTTTTCAATAATCACCTGCTTCAGTGTCATCTCTTGCTCCTCTTCTTTGCCACAAGTCTTATCCCAACCTTACCAAAAAATAAGTATAAAGGCAAAAATTTTTGAACGAAATGGGGATTTTTTTGAAAAATCGCTCGCTCCCCTTAGCTGCCTGACTATTTCACAAATGGATTTCCTATCAGCCAGCTCCTTTTATGGTAAAATAGGACTATGAAATTCCAAATCCTTATCCCACAAGCCTTTCCTTGTATGACCGTTAAAGAACTCCTAGAAGATTATCTCTTGATTCCTCGTAAAATCAGGCATTTTTTAAGGACCAAGAAACACGTCACAATCAATGACCAAGTGATTAACTGGCAAAGTTCGGTCAATCCTGGCGATATCTTGACCCTTATCTTTGATGAGGAGGATTATCCCCCAAAAGTCCTTCCAAGTGGTCAAGCCAAACTAGTAGAGGCACTCTACGAAGACGAGCACCTGATCATTGTCAATAAACCCGAAGGCATGAAGACCCATGCCAATGAACCACAGGAAATCGCCCTGCTTAATCACGTTTCAACCTATGTTGGACAAACTTGTTACGTGGTTCACCGCTTGGATATGGAAACCAGTGGCGCTATCTTGTTTGCTAAAAATCCCTTTGTCCTCCCCATCCTCAATCGCCTGCTAGAAGATCGGCAGATCAAACGGACCTATCTGGCCCTCTGTCAGGGAAATATTCCCATCCAGTCTTGGACCATTACGGATAAGATTGGCAGGGACCGCCACGATCGACGAAAGCGTCTTGTCGATCCTAAAAAGGGACAAGTAGCCCATACACAGGTGACGGTTCTCAGCCAGAACAAGCAGGTCAGTCTTGTCCAATGCAGACTCCAGACTGGCCGCACTCATCAGATTCGGGTCCATCTGAGCCACCATGGGCATGCTATTTTAGGCGACCCTCTCTACAGTCATTTGAAGGCGCCTCGTCTCATGCTCCATGCCCAAAAACTGCGTTTCAAGCACCCCTTCACCTTAGAGGAAGTCTGCGTAACGGCTCCTTCAAAAAGCTTTGAAAACGCTCTAAAAAGCACCTTCCATAATAGCAACGAAAAGAAATACCAATAGAAGCTCTTTGTTGCATTAGAGCCCCCCTTTTAAAAGAACCTGATACAAAATTTTCTCGGCATAGAAAAACAGAGGGTCACATTTGAACTGCTCCCTGTCAAGTGGACAATGAACAAATAAAAGATTAGGCAACGGCCTTGTTCCTCATTTCAAGAGGGGCAAGGCCATTGTTGCGCTCTTGAAACTGTTCATGATTGCAAAAGAAGATGTAGGCGTCCATGTCAGCACTCATCTTCTCTTCCTCAGTCAAATTAGGCTTGCTTTCAAGTCCTTTCCCACGACGGTCAAGAAGCCTTTGACTGCCATCCTTTTCAAACTTGCGACCCCAGGAGAAAACCTGCTGGTCAGACACGCCATATGTCTCAACAGCAGCTGGATCGTTTTTCGCGTTAGCAATGGTGAAGGTGACAATCTCAACACGTTCTTCAAACGTGATCTTGCGTCCTTGTTTCATACGCCTTAATCCTTTACTAGTGGCTTGTCATGCCTTACCACTTGTATACTGGTTTATCCAACGTTTGAGAACACTGCGTTGAGAACTATTGTAACGCTCAACAATCGTCTCTAGTCCTCCTAGACCAGCTAGTTCATCCTGTACAGCCTGTTCTTTCAACGCTTTACCATAATGCTTCCACGTTCTGCTCTCTGTTAATCCTTCTATCCCCAATCGTTGGTATCGGCTAATCCAACTTTTGAGGGTTGTCTGACTAACGGCGTAGGAGTTTACTAAGGAGAAAATGGCTACCCCTTGTTCTAAATACTGCAGTACACTGTTTAACTTTTCCTCTACTGGTTTTGGACTTCTTTTGGACATAGGAAAACTCCCCTCATAGTTGTAGTGAATTTTTGTTTTTTTCACTATCCACTATAAGGGGAGTATATCACCTGTGAAGCTCTGTTTTAGTTTTGAGGTATTTTCTGACTGTATTCGATGGTTTCAAAGTGGTCATCCCAACCATCAACCGGTATCGTCAACGTCATCGCAAGCCCAATGACCAGTTCTTCTCCGATGTCATGTGACTCTTTTTGGCGTTCTTTGCCGATCAGACGTTGAGTCATCAGCTACCAATCCCCAGCTAAGCAAGGACAACTTAATTTTCCTGACGCCCATGTTCAGTAACTGCGACAACTCACGTCACTTGGAGACACTTTTTAAGAAGGTGCAGAGAGCTCTGTTAGCCGCTGTAATGGTAGGTGAGAAGGGAAGACAATCGTTAATTCGTCAGAATACTTTTTCGCCACACCTCCCTAAATATTAGAGCCTTTATTCACAATAGAAACACTGACTAGAATGGGCGAATTTTAGCTTACTCACTATCAGATGTTCTGGTAGTACGGCCATTATGCCCGCAAAAATTGTCCTCAGTTGGCCAAAAACTAGCCTAATTAACTTAGTATTCCTATTATGAATACAGGTTCTTAGAATCGAGGGTGAAACAGTCTACCAGACGATTCACTCCCGCCTCCGCATAGAGGTGAGTTGCTGGGCCCTTCTCAGGTTTTCCCGTCCCGAACCCCTCAACCACTGTGCCTTGATTAAATGGCGATAGTAACATTTTTATCTCAGCCTGAGCTTAAAAATCAGGACGTAAAAGGAAGAGCTTCTAAAATTTCAATTCGATCTTTTTTCTATCCTTTAAAACATGATTAGAAAGAAAGAGCATACTGAAAATATAAAAATTACAGTTCTTTGACTCGCTTGGGCAAAAAGAGGCTAACCTGTGTAAAGTGGTCTTTTTCAGAAGTAATTTCCATATGGTAGTCCGTGCCAAATTGCAGAGCTAGGCGCTGATCGACATTTTTAAGACCAATTCCTCCTTGATGGACGGTTTTTGTTGTCCCCGTTGCCTTATTTTGACTATCCATCCCTTTCCCATTGTCCCGAATGTCAATGCGTAGGTGCTCTGCTGTTTCCCTAACAGTAACTTCAATCAGCCCATCACGCTCGACTTCCTTAATACCATGGTAAATGGCATTTTCGACAATCGGCTGTAAAATTAACTTGGGTACTTGATAGTCTGCATAGGCTGGCAATTCATGGAGTTCATAGTTGAGCTTATGGCCATAGCGCTGCTTTTGAATAAAGAGATACTGACGAACATGTTCCATCTCATCCTTAAGACAAATTTGCTCATTGCCATTATTGAGAGCTATGCGAAAATATTTTGCCAATGCCTTGGTAATGTCCACCACGCGCTTACGGTCATTGAATTCCGTCATCCAAACAATTGTATCTAGCGTATTGTAGAGGAAATGAGGGTTGATTTGACTGGCTAATGCCACCAGCTCATACTCCCGAATATCCTGCTCTTGTTGCTTGGCAGAAGCCATGAGAGCGTCAATTTGATCCAGCATTTTATTGAAATAGCGCGACAAATCTAACAGTTCAGCCGTTCCCACTTCCTTGGCACGCAGGTGTGACTGCCCCTGCCCGACTGCTAAAATAACCTCCTGCAAGTCACGAATCGGTTTTAACCAGATACGAATGACCAAAGCTGAACCCAAGCCCGAAATCAAGAGGGCAACCAAGCCCGCTCCCAAAAAGGCGTATAGGATTTGATGACGAACCATGTGAAGTTCATCAAGAGATGATACCCCAACCAAGGTCCACTGGCTGTCTGGAATTTCAATCTGATAGACAAATTCTTTTTCAGAAGAGGTATAGCCATTTTCCACTGCCAAGTATGGCTGCATCGCATCCATCTCTTCCTTAGAGGAATAGACTTCTTTTTTTGGATGATAGACAAACTCTTTCTGAGAATTGACAATAAAAGCGAAACCTGTATCGCCTAATGTTAGCTGGTCCAGATAGTTTTCTAACCTACTATAGTCAATATCCAGTCGTAGTACTCCCTTATTGTTGCCCTTACTGTCCTCAATCTCTCGTGTAATCGAAATAACCCATTGTTCTCCCTTTTGGGTCAGAGATTCCTTATGAGCAGGGGTCAAAACAGGCATGGCTTTCTGATCAATGGCTGCTTGATACCAAGATTCCGCCATCATATCACTAGAAGTTTTCATGGTGAGCTGGCTATCTGTCGAAACCACCTGACCTTCTTTGGTCACTAAGACGGCAGAGACCAAATCAACATCTCCCATAAGCAAGCTATTCATCAAAAAGAGCAACGCCTCTTTGTGATCTTCATCAGGATGAGCAATATACTCTTTCAGTAACCGATTCCCTGCCAAACTATTGGTTGTCTGCTTTAGCTTGTTCAGATAGGAAGTAATGAATGAGCCACTCTGCTGCAAACTATCGCGCGTTTTCTGCTCGATCAGATGCCCAATTTCAGTAGAGCTAGTCTGATAATAGAAGGTTCCGACCACCCCAAGTAGAGCCATCATCACTAAAAAACTATAGAGAAATAATTGCACTGCCAAGGAATGTTTTCTCATTCACCTTCCCCTTTCCGAAATTGTCGCGGTGTCACACCAACTGTCTGCTTGAAGCGTTGAGAGAAATAATTGATATCCCAAAAGCCAACTTTTTCAGCAATTTCATAAATTTTTAAATCGGTTGTCAACAATAAGAATTTCGCTTGCCGCATTCGTTCTTGGTTGAGATAATCCTGAAAACTCATCCCCACGTCCTTCTTGATGAGGACGCTAAGATAATTGGGGCTAAAGCCTAGGTCATCTGCCAGATGCTTGAGCGAAAAATCGCTGTCACCTAAATGATCGCGGATCTTTTTCTGCAAGTCCGAATAGTCTTCTTGCCTGATGTACTTTTCCAGTTTTTCTTTTTTTACATCTTGATCTAGCTTATCTTGGATTTTTGATAAAATGCCTTCCACATCTGCCTTACTAAAGGGCTTGAGTAGATAGTCATCTGCGCCCAGCTTGAGTGCAGAAAGAGCATAGTCAAACTCATCATAGCCTGTCAAAAAAACCAGATGACAGGCTGGGCGCTCTTCTTTAATCAATTGTGCTAATTGAATTCCGTTCATTTTGGGCATATTGATGTCTGTCAAGACGATATCAAATGGCTGGTCTTGGAAGAGTTCCCAAGCCTTGCGGCCATCTTCTGCCTCAGCGACACGGTCAATTTGAAATTTTTTAAAATCAATCAAAGAACAAATACCTTGTCAATTAAAGATACTAAATTTCTTCCTATTTATAAACACTCCTCATGTGTTTCAGAATATCGAAATACCTGCTATGCATCTCAAGCCAAAAACCA
>NZ_JBEPLO010000015.1:0-65599 GCF_040545225.1 Streptococcus rupicaprae
ATACACCTGTACCCATGCCGAACACAGCAGTTAAGCCCTAGAACGCCTGAAGTAGTTGGGGGTTTCCCCCTGTGAGATACGGAAGTCGCTTAGCTTTTATCCGCCATAGCTCAGTTGGTAGAGCGCATGACTGTTAATCATGATGTCACAGGTTCGAGCCCTGTTGGCGGAGTAAATAGATTCTTGGATCCTGTTTAGGATTTTTTTTATTTCCCTTTTTATTAAATGGATACTTAATAAAATTCAAAAAATAAATTAATATACTGAGATGAATCCGATTGAGCTAGTTTGGGCTGAAATTAGAAAAACTTGGCAAGGAGTTTGGTAATTGAATGATTTCCTCGGTTTCCTTGCGAATGATTTTGGATAACGTCCTGTTCATTCTAAGACAGCTGTGTCTGACGACGCCGGCACCGGAACTCCTCCTTGTTGGACTGGTTGTTTAGCTGTCCTAACATAATAAGTGTGATTCAAAATGAAAAAATCTTGCATTTTCAAGCAAAAAATTATATAATAATAATGTTGAATGTTCATTAATATCTTTATAAGTGATACATTTCACAATAAAACAAGAGGTTAACCTCTAAAATATTAATTGATTTTCATAAGGAGGAAATCACACATGGTAGTTAAAGTTGGTATTAACGGTTTTGGACGTATCGGTCGTCTTGCTCTCCGTCGTATCCAAAATGTTGAAGGTGTTGAAGTTGTTCGTATTAACGACTTGACTGATCCAGCAATGCTTGCTCACCTTTTGAAGTATGATACAACTCAAGGTCGTTTCGATGGTACTGTTGAAGTTGTTGATGGTGGTTTCAATGTGAACGGTGACTTCATCGCTGTTTCAGCTGAACCAGATCCAGCTAAAATTGATTGGGCTGCTCAAGAAGTAGATATCGTTTTAGAAGCAACAGGATTCTTTGCATCTAAAGAAGGCGCTGAAAAACACTTGCACGAAAATGGTGCTAAGAAAGTTGTGATCACTGCTCCTGGTGGTAACGATGTTAAGACAGTAGTTTTTAACGTAAACCATGATATCCTTGATGGTACTGAAACAGTTATTTCAGGTGCTTCATGTACAACTAACTGTTTGGCTCCAATGGCTAAAGTTCTTCAAGATGAATTTGGCGTACAACAAGGTTTGATGACTACTATTCACGGTTACACTGGTGACCAAATGACTTTGGATGCTCCACACCGTAAGGGTGACTTCCGTCGTGCTCGCGCTGCTGCAGCTAACATTGTTCCTAACTCAACAGGTGCTGCGAAAGCAATCGGACTTGTTATTCCTGAATTGAATGGTAAACTTGATGGTGCTGCACAACGTGTTCCAGTTCCAACTGGTTCTGTAACTGAGTTGATCACTGTTCTTAACAAAGAAGTAACAGCAGCTGAAATCAACGCAGCTATGAAAGCTGCAGCTAATGAATCTTACGGCTATACTGAAGATGAAATCGTATCATCTGATATCATCGGTAGCTCATTTGGTTCATTGTTTGATGCAACTCAAACTAAAGTGTTGACTGTTGATGGTAAGCAATTGGTTAAAACTGTTGCTTGGTATGACAACGAAATGTCATACACTGCGCAATTGGTTCGTACTCTTGAGTACTTTGCACAAATTGCTAAGTAATGAGTGATATAAAAGAAGAGCTACGGTTCTTCTTTTTCTGTTTTAGTTGACTACTTTTATTAGGTTGGCAGATCGCATGGGAGAAAAGTTTAGGGTAGAATATATTAGATATAGATAGCCAAAATCGTATTCTAACAAGTTTTAGATATGCGCCTTGGCTATTTATGATAATTGTCGGCATGTAATCATACATCGGTTTAATTTCGTGGATATCATCAAGGACTAAGTCCTTTTATATTTGATATTCAGAGAATTACTGGTTGAAGACGATGAACTAAGACAATATGCCCACTTGACTATCCCAGCCTTTGACGGACATGAGCTAGAAGAATTAGCGTTGACTCAAGGACTGAGCGTAATCACCATAACTTGGTGGTTTTTGCTTGTCTGGACAATGAACACGCCATTGAGCTTTCGCTTCAGCACCTTGAGTTTTGCTTAATCCTAAGCTGGTAGAAGTGCCAGCTTTTTTGTTTACAAATGTGAATTAGGTTTTTTCTTGCAGAAAGATAAAAAAAGAAATGGAGGTTCTTTTATGAAACTTAGAAAATTGCTTGTAGGCTTGGTAGCCTTGTTAGGTGCAATTGCGCTTGTGGCCTGTGGTGCAAAAACAGGAACAGCTGACTTCCAACTTATCACAGAAGGACAAATGGATATCCGTAATCATTTAGAATATCAAGGCGATAAGATTACGCTTCTTGAAATAACTACTACAATCTTGTATTCTGCTATGGGGGTTAATTCTAAAGAGGAAGCAATGGAAGCACAGAATATTGGAGCGTGGGATGGTATCAAGGGGGTTGACCATAAGGTTGAATACCAAGATGACCGTATCGTTGAAGTTACTTCCATTGACTTAGCCAAAGCGGATCCTGATGTTCTGGGAGAATTAATGCCAATTGAAAGTGCAAATGGTGAGAAGGTAGATTATCTTAGCTTTAAAATGACCAAAGAAAACTTTGAAAAACTTGGTCTAAAAGAAGTTAAGGACGGTCAGTTCAAAGAATTAGAATAAAAAGAGAGGCTAGGACAAAAAGTTCTAGCTTTTTCTTTACTATTGTCAATGAAGTATTGCTAGGTACTTCCCGGTTTAGAAGTTTTGAAGATGGGCAATGCTGGAAATGGGAGAAAAATCGAATTTTAACGAATAATTGATTTTTGTCCTACTTCTTTTTTGTATCAAAGGACTGGACTCGAATGTGGTATAATGGATAGGAGAAATGAGAAAGCTGAGAGTCATGTTGGAAATTTTTGATACACATACACATTTAAATGTAGAAAACTTTGCCGAGACAATCTCTGATGAATTAACGCTGGCTAAAGAAATGGGGGTAACCATCCACAATGTTGTAGGCTTTGATGCACCGACCATCGAACGGGCCATTGAGCTAGCGGACCAGCACCCTGAGATTTACCTGACCTTGGGCTGGCACCCGACGGAAGCTGGCAGCTACACCGATGATGTCGAGGCTTTTTTGCGTGATAAGCTCCGTCACCCCAAGGTCATCGCGCTTGGCGAGATTGGGCTGGATTATTACTGGATGGAGGATCCTAAGGACATGCAGGAAGCTGTCTTTCGCCGCCAGATTCAGCTATCCAAAGAGCTGGATTTGCCCTTTGTGGTCCACACGCGAGACGCCTTGGAGGACACGCTGACCATCATTGAGAGCGAGGGCGTGGGTCCTCGTGGTGGCATTATGCACTCCTTTTCAGGTTCTTGGGACATGGCAGAGCGCTTTATCAAGCTAGGGATGATGATTTCTTTGTCAGGCGTGGTCACCTTTAAGAAGTCTATTGAGCTACACGAAGTCGCGAAAAAAATCCCTCTTGATAAGTTGCTCGTCGAAACAGATGCCCCTTACCTAGCTCCAGTCCCTAAACGTGGCAAGGAAAACAAGACGGCCTACACCAGATACGTTGTGGACTATATCGCAGAGCTCAGAGGTCTGACCAGCGAAGAGGTCGCACGCGTCACGACAGAAAATGCGAAGAGTTTTTTCGGATTGGAAGTGAACGATGATTGAGGCACTGGCTGTTTTATCTTCGGAATTAAGAGCAAGGTTGGATATTGAGGCGACAAAACGAGAAAATACTTATCTCCAGAAAGAAGGGATTGATTATTTTTACTCATCGCCCCTTAATTATGATGTTGTAGCTTATGTTGCTAGAGATATTTCAACCCTTTTTGAAGTTATTACAGAATTATCGACAACTAGCCTCGAGAGCCATGTTCTAGAACAAACACCAGGCTTAGTTCCGTTTTTTTGAGACAATATTGAGTGGTTGTGATAAGGAACTTTTTAATCAATTATTTTTTAATTTCTTTGATAGAATGGCAAATGGAATGCCAATCTGTCTAACACTCCAAAGAGACCAACAAGACTTTCTTTTTCTGGAGCCGTACTGTCTATTTGGAGGGTGTCGCATTTTGGAATATGAAGATTACTATACACTTTTTACAGTTTCGATTTATGATTAGAGGTAAGGGAGGGTAGATGGTAGAAAAAATCACGATTCAAGAAGTCCTTGTCGTCGAAGGCAAGGACGATACCGCCAACCTCAAGCGTTTTTACGAGGTGGAGACCTATGAGACTCGTGGCTCGGCGATTTCGGAAGAGGATTTGGAGCGCATTGAGACGCTCCATGACCTGCGAGGGGTGATTGTCTTTACAGACCCAGACTACAATGGTGAGCGGATTCGCAAAATCATCAGCTCTGCTATTCCCACCGTCAAACATGCCTTTCTCAACCGTGATGAGGCAGCCCCACGTTCAAAAACCAAGGGGCGGTCTTTGGGGGTTGAGCACGCCAGTTTTGAGGACTTGGAAAAGGCGTTGGCTGGGGTGCGTGGGCACTATGATGATGAGGACCATTTTGACATCACGCAGGCAGACTTGATTCGGCTGGGGCTCCTGATGGGAGCAGATAGCCGACAGCGCAGGGAATACCTCGGTCAGAGCTTACGCATCGGCTACACCAATGGCAAACAGCTCCTCAAACGCCTGAGATTGTTTGGAGTAAGGTTATCAGAGGTGGAGGAAATGATGGCAATCTATCGGCAATAGGAGTTGTACAAGATTTTGACAACTCTTTTTCTTTATGCTACAATGAAGAAAACAGGAGGAATTGTTATGGAAGCCGTTGCTTATTCTCACTTTCGTAATCATCTCAAGGATTACATGAAAAAGGTCAATGATGAGTTTGAGCCTCTCATTGTGGTCAATAAAAATCCAGATGAGGACATTGTGGTCATTTCCAAAAGCGAGTGGAGCAGTATTCAAGAAACCCTTGCGGTCGCTCAAAATGCCTACCTATCAGAAAAGATTTTGCGCGGTATGGCAGCCGTTCGAGCTGACAAAACACAAGAACGCCAGCTACTAGAGGACTAGCGATGAGACTTTGTTTCACAGACGAAGCTTGGGAAGACTACCTCTATTGGCAGGGGCAGGACAAGAAAACACTCAAGCGTATTAACAAAATTATCAAGGATATTCAACGCCATCCTTTTGAAGGTATTGCTAAACCAGAGCCACTTAAATACGACTATCAAGGTACTTGGTCACGACGCATTGATGCTGAAAATCGCCTGATTTATATGGTTGAAGACGATTGCTTGTATGTTTTGTCGGTTAAGGATCATTATCGGTAAGACGACCTTGAAAGAGAAAGAGGCGTGTAAAGAATAATCAATGCGATCACTCATCACTCCTCCTATTCAACTAGAAAACATATTTAAAAATTCGAGTTCTTAATACAAGATATTTGGTAAACGTTGGAGAAATGGGATGAAAAAGCAAGAAGCGAGAACGATATTAGTAAGCATAGCTCCTAAAATTGAAATAATAGAATCTGAACGATTTTCTTTTTTGGAAGATCAGCTTAAGGAACAATACTTTATTCAAAAAGAAAAAGAATACGCCGATTGGCTACGCGGTCTTCCTGATGGTTTTTTGGATAGACTGAATAAACAAGCCTCTTTTCAAGACATTAATCTCCTTTTAAAAGATTCTTTTTATCCCACGGAATTATTTAGTAATGTCGAGTGGGTTAAAATGCTTTATACTTTAGAAAAATCTCTAGCTTATCTATCCGCCTATAAGCAATCGTTATTTCCAAAAGTTAAAGAATTGCAAAAAAACTTACAATATGTTGTTGACAATGATAAAAATTCTCTATTTAGACTTTTTCAAGACCGTACGATAAAGCATAATGTTGAATTAGCAAAAAAAGAGGTTCAGTTGAATTATGGGCTGTTGGTTGATTTAGATAATCGGCTAGAAAAGTGGAATAATTTCTCCGAACCCACTGCAGTAGTCGCTTTAAGTGAGCACAAGCTAGATTATTCAGCTAAAATTAGGCAGATTTTAAAAATAGATGATAGCAATACCGAATCGTATCTTTTTCGACAATGTTTAGAAACGTTAGCACTGGCTGAAAAATTTATTAAACAGAACTCTAAGTGGAAGCTTATTGATGATGTTAAAGAAGTTTGGAATCAAATCAGAGAAACTCAAATTAAGGCTATTGAAGCCAGTTATCCGGTAGACTTATTGGGATATGCAGATGAGCGTGTTGCTAAATTTCTTCCAAACCTTTCTAGAAATTTCGACAACTTGAGTGCTATTTGGGAATGTTCTAATGACTTTTTACAGAAGATGTGTCATATTCCTGAGGAAGATATTGAATTAATCAAAACAATAATTTCTCAAATGATGAGTCAAGGAAAGGAGCATTACTATCCTAAGTTAAGAGTGGATAATCTATCATCGTTAGAATTTAAATTACTAGGTCTGTTAAAATTCTATAAAGACTATCCTAAAGACAGAGAAGCAAGAGAGAAAGCTTTTCTTGAACATATAGAGTCTTTGAAAATTAAACTTGAAAAAATAAGAGCGTTAGCTCCTAATCGGTTCATACTTAATTTTCTATCGGAGCAACAAAGAAAAGAGTGGCTTGAGGAAGAAAAAGGGCTATATACAGCTTATAATTCATTTTTGACTGCAGACGACCAAAATGATATTCTTCAATTCCCTGCCTATAGTGAGAGAGAGTTGAAAGCTGATTTCGTAGAAAATAGTGCAACTTTTCATGCTCTAATAGAGGCACTAACGGGCTCTAAAAAAATCTATACACCAAATGACTTACCAGATTTGATTGTTGATAAAGTGAAACAAGTGAACATAAACAGAGAAGGTTTAGGCGTTACGATGCGCTCTTATCAAGAATTTGGTGCTCAATACATTTTGTTCTATAGAAACGTTCTTCTGGGCGATGAAATGGGTCTTGGTAAAACGATTCAAGCCATCTCGGTTGCCAATCATCTTTTTCAAAATGATCAACAACATACGATAGTCGTTTGTCCTTTAAGTGTTTTAGAAAATTGGAATAGGGAAGTCCAAAAATGGTCGCAATTGCCGACTTTCTTGTACAGGGGGTCTGATAGGCAACGAACATTTGACAAATGGAAAAGCGAAGGAGGTGTCCTTCTGACGAATTATGAGCAAGCTAAAGCTTTATCAGAAACCATGGCTGATACTGTTTTTGATTTTTTAGTTGTTGATGAGGCTCATTATATTAAAAATCCTGAAACAAAACGTACTATTTATACGACGTTGCTTTCTAAACTGGCGCAATACAAATTATTTATGTCGGGTACACCACTGGAAAATCGTTTAACTGAGATGAAACATCTCATAAAACTTTTAAATGTGGAATTAGGAAAAAAATTAGAAAGTAGGTACTGGACGACTAAAGAATTTAAAACTCAATTATCGACTGTCTATTTAAGACGTAAGCGGGAGGAGGTGCTTGATGAGCTTCCAGAGATGGAGGTGATTGAGCTATGGTCTCGATTCTCAGAGGAACAACAATTGTTTTACGATGATGCTGTTAGAGATGGCATTAGTGGGATGATGCGGATGAGAAGAGCTGCTTTTGTTGGTGAACGGTCGAAAAAACTATTGCAAATTATAGATATTTGCAAAGAAGCTAGAGAGAATGGTCAAAAAGTACTTGTGTTCTCCTTTTTCAAGGAGGGGGTCTTGTATCGTCTACAAGAAGAATTGCCAAACGTGGCACCAGTAATGATTTTAGGCTCCATTTCGCCAGCACAAAGACAGGATATTATTGACGAATTTAGTAAAGACCCCAATCAGACAGTATTACTCAGCCAAATAGATGCTGGTGGTGTTGGTTTGAACATTCAAGCTGCAAATATTGTGATACTATGTGAGCCGCAGTGGAAACCTTCAACTGAGCAACAAGCGATTAGCCGTGTTTATCGAATGGGGCAATTACGTGATGTCGTTGTTTATCGATTACTGACAGAGGACAGTATAGACGAATCTATGATGGCACTACTTGATGAAAAAACGGCATTATTTAACGACTTCGCTAATGATTCAAGTATAGCAGAAGCGTTTGAGCAGAGAGAAAACTTCGAGAGAGATATGAGTAATGAATCCAGACTCCGCCAAAAAGTTTTTGAAATGGAGAAAAAGCGACTTGAGACAAAGACCCTTTCTCAAACCTCAGCTGTCAACGCCTTGAAAAAAGCTGAGTAGCCAAATTGAATAAAAAAGGACGAATATCATGAGAATAGCAGATTACAGCGTGACCAAGGCGGTGCTAGACCGCCACGGGTTTACCTTTAAGAAATCTTTCGGTCAGAACTTTTTGACCGATACCAATATTTTGCAGAAGATTGTCGATACCGCCGAGATTGATGAGACCGTCAACGTCATTGAGATTGGACCTGGTATCGGGGCATTGACCGAGTTTTTGGCAGAGCGTGCCGCTGAGGTCATGGCTTTTGAGATTGATGACCGCCTGATTCCCATCTTGGCGGATACGCTGGGGCGGTTTGATAATGTCCAAGTTGTTCATGCGGACATTTTGACGGTGGACTTGCAGACGCAAATCAAGCAATTCAAGAACCCTGACCTGCCTATCAAGGTGGTGGCCAACCTTCCCTATTACATCACGACACCCATCCTCATGCACCTGATTGAGAGCAAGATTCCTTTTGCTGAGTTCGTCGTCATGATGCAAAAGGAGGTCGCTGACCGCATTTCCGCCGAGCCTAACACTAAGGCTTACGGTAGCCTCTCCATCGCAGTCCAGTACTACATGACCGCAAAGGTCGCTTTCATCGTGCCCCGCACTGTCTTTGTCCCTGCGCCAAACGTGGACAGCGCCATTCTCAAAATGGTGCGTCGTTCCGAGCCTTTGGTCAGTGTCAAAGATGAGGATTTCTTTTTCCGTGTGTCCAAGGCCTGCTTTGTCCACCGTCGAAAAACCCTCTGGAACAACCTGACCAACCACTTTGGCAAGTCAGAGGAGATTAAGGACAAGCTCACGCAGGCGCTTGGCATGGCAGAGCTGGCACCGACTGTCCGTGGTGAAGCCCTGACCCTAGCTGACTTTGCTAGATTAGCCGATAGCCTGCAAGAAGTGGGGATGTAAGATGGCAAGCTCTATTCCATTTTTGACAGTCACCACAGAGCGATTGGTCATTCGCCCGCTGCAATCAAGTGACTATGAGTCCTGGTATCAGGGGTTTGATAAAAGAAGACCCGCTCAGACACTTTTTGATGAGGGGTATCTGGATATGACACCTTGCAACCAAGTCTGGTTTGATAACTTGGTGGCTCATCATCACAAACTTTGGCAATCAGACCAGCAGTATATTTTTGCTGTTTTTACCCACGATGGTCACCACGTCGGTATGTTAAATCTAGCCACCCTCGCTCGTGCCAACATGGATTGGGCAGACTTTGGTTATTCGATCCATAATTATCTCTGGCGACAAAGCTATGCTTTTGCAGCCTTACAAGCTTTTCTTTCTCTTGCCAAAAATCAGCTCAGGTTCCATCGCTTGGATGCTCATGTTGATGAGGAAAATACCCCGTCACAAGCTCTCTTGATCAAGTTAGGATTTGAGAGAGAAGGTATCTGTAAAGCTTTTCATTATCAAGATGAGGCTTGGGTAGATCAGGTCATCTACGCCAAGAATCTCTAAGAGATGATGCCCTGCAGGACGCTGGCTTGTAATTTAAGACTGAGATAGACTTTCGTGGTTGTAGTGCAAACATGGAAGCCTATCTCTTTTTTGATTGATCATCTATCATAGTTTTTTACATAAACAGCAAAAGCTAATAAGATGAGAAGGATGCCCAAGGGACCACCGGTGGCTAGAAAGGCGACAGGGTAAGAAAAATGATCTAGTAGCCAGCCTAATAGAGGATAAATCAGCAAGGAAATACCGCCGACAAGACTGCTGTTAAGAGACAAGACGGTCGATCGAATCTCAGATGGAAGGGCTAGATTTAGGTGATGGCTGAGATAGGGAAAAATGAGATCGATAAGAAGGTTCAATAAGATAAAACCGGAGATAACTGCTGGAGCCCATCCTTGACTAAGACAGAAACTGCCAAAACAGAAAAGAAGAGCAGTAGCAAGTAGAAAGTGGCGTAAGGGAATGTTCTGGCAATACCGTGCCAGAAAGGCTCCAAGGATACCACAGAAGGTTGCTAGTCCAATGAGGCTAGAAATAGCTGTCGGACTGAGTCCCAAGACGAGCAACCCACCTTGAATAAAGCGAACGAGGGCATTGATAAAAACCTCAACAAGGACCATAACTGTAATCAGGATAGCTAGTTTTAGGTTGGAGCAGATGGACTGAACCACCTGCTTGAAATGAGCAGTGGTGCCGGTGGAAAGAGTTGTAATGGACGGAGTTGTTCTAGAGTTTACAGGAGTAGAAATCAACCCGATGGCTAAACCAGCGCCAAGGTAAAAGATAGCCTGAAAGAGAAAGATAGCCCCGTAAATCACTTGAAAGATAGGACCGCCTAGTGCGGTGGTAAAGGCTAGGAAGCAAAGGGATATGACTTGACTGTTACTTAGAATTTTGAGGTAATGCTGCTCATGCTGGTGCTGGGCCAATTCTTCGTAGAGGAAGGCTTGATCGGCTCCACTTGCTAGGACGGTACCCAAGGAGTCGAGCGCAAAGAAAATAGCCAACCAGACAAAGGGAGTTGTTACCTGTGCTATTGAAAGAACAAACAATCCTAAAGTTGCAGCTGCATTGAGGCAGGTTCCTAGAAAAAGAACAGACTTTCTTTCAATCTTATCTGCTAAAATGCCTGTTGGGATTTCTGTTATTAGTCGTACGAGGTTGTAGATAGATTGAAGGGTACCGAATTCTAGGGATGAGAGACCAAGTCTGAGACAGTAGAGCATGAGAATACCACGACTAAGTTGCCCACTCATGAAAAATTGATACAGGTAAAAAAGGGAAATATTGCGTTTCATGATCGAATTCCTTTTCAAAAATAATCTATATTTAGTATATAATAGAAGAAAGAAAAGGAGGTTTTTGTTGTGAATAAGGGAAAAATAAAATTTGGCCCTATGATTCGAGAATTGAGAAAAGATCGTGGCATGACGCTGACAGAGTTAGCAGAAGGGCTTGTGGTGAAGTCCCAATTGTCTCGCTTTGAACGCGGGGAATCAGAATTGGGAGCTGGAACGTTCTACCAGTTGTTGAACCGTTTGCAAGTCTTATTTGATGAATTTTTAGTCTTTGCAGGGATGAGAGAAGATTTTAGGCGTATTATTTTAGAGATTGCTCCTTATTATGCGGAGCGTCAGGTGATGGAGCTTTATCGTATATTAGAAGAGGTTGAGAGAGATGGTCTAGCTCCCAGCTTTTTAGACACCATGATCAAAGCCTTAATCCGCAGTTTGGATGAGCAAGAACCTGGACCGAATGATGAAGAATTGAGTGCTTTGACAAACTATTTATTTGGAGTGGAGTATTGGGGTCAGTATGAGATGACCTTATTGGGAAATTGTGCGCAGTTAATGACCTACGAAACCCTCTATCTATTGACTATGGAGGTGATCAAAAAACGGCAATCAACCCTGCCCTATGATCCAGGCAATCGAAAACTGGTCATCCAGCTGGCCATTAACTGTCTAGAAGCTAGTATTGAACGTGGCTTTCTAGATAGGGCTAAAGTTTTGATTGGGCGGATTGAGGAAATCTTAATTGTCGAATCAGAATTTTTTGAAAAGACGATTTTTGAGTTTATGAAAGGCTATTATGAAGTAAGACTAGGGATTAGTTCAGGAAAAGAACGTATTGAATCGGCCTTGACTGTTTTGAAACTCATGGCTCCCGAAGGTATCTATCAAGCCTACCAAGAGCAGTTTCATGGCTGGGCTATTTAGGAGAAATATAGGTTAAAGCCAGACTGGATAAAAAAACCAATGTGATGGGAAAACATAGGAAGTGGAAAGCGTGGATTTGCTTGTTTCTGGTCAAAAGAAGTGCTATACTATCTTTGAAAACACTTACTTAAAGGAGCCTAAAATGAAACGCTTAGGAGTAATGGTGCTGGGGTTATTTCCTTTGGTGGGTTGTCAGCAGGTCAATCAACCATCTGAGAAGAAGGTGGACTCACCTACTGCCGAACAGGTCTATCAGGCCATTGTGTCTGATTACGAGACGGCTCTTCGCGCAGAGGATCGTAAATTACCTGAAGGGTCGTTGGTCAATCCGATTAGTTTAGACATGACTTGGCGATATGGTGGTTTTGAGGAAGTGACGGTCGTTTCTCAAGAGATTGATCTAGATCAAGACGGGCAAAAAGAGCTTCTAGTTGGGGCTAAGGTTCCTGGTGATGAGCAAGAATGGACCATTTATACGGGAGCTTATGGTGTGCTGGAGGGGCAAGTGGTTGACTTATTGGCTCCGATTTTGGTTGAAGAGAGCGACAATATGCTTGTTTTCTACACTAATAATCGTCTCAGCGTTAATCAAGCCAGATCTGATGCAACTCTTGTCACTGCAGTTTATCAGCTAAAGGGAGCAAGTTTTGAGGAGTTAGCTTATTTTGAAGCGCCTCTTGCAGATGATGATTCTAGACCTCGGGATCGCAAGGGCAAGCTTTATAGTCAGGAAGAGTCAGAAACATTACTAATAAAGGCCTTGGGACATGGCTGGGAGGAAGAAGTGCTTCAGTAGGTAGACAGGTCTGGTAGATTAGGCTACAAGACCTTTATTCCTCATCGAATCATTATGTTTAGAATAACCGAAATGCCCTGTAAGAGTATTAGAAGTCTCTCACAGGGCATTTGATTTTTATTTATCGCTGAAAAAGAAGGGAGGCGTATAGTTGCTCAGGGTTTTGAAACATTCCTTTGCCGCTTCGTTATCACGACAGATGATGAGACAGACATCATCGCCACAGACGGTAGCGATCACTTCGTCCAGTTGCATGGCATCTAGGATGGAGCCAAAGGACTGGGCAAGTCCAGGTAAGGTTTTAAGGACAACCTGGTGCTGGACTGGCTTGAGCATGACAAGGGCATCTTCCATGTAAAAGCGCAGGCGATGCTCCCAACGGCTGGGAGAGATTTTATGGATTTCATAGTGGGGATCCTGATCATCTGAAATCTTGACCAGATGAAGTTCTTTCATGTCGCGGGATAAGGTGGCCTGAGTGACAGAAACACCATTCTTCAAAAGAGCTTCCTGGAGCTCTTGCTGGGTCCGAATCTTAGTCTCAGTAATCAATGAACGAATCAACTGGTGGCGGGCTTCTTTTTTATTCATAGGATCCTCGAGTGGCTTTGTTAAATTGTATGTTATAATGGTATTGTACCACAAAGTGTTTGGGAAGCAAAGCAAGTATTTGTATTGAGCTATGATAAAAAAAGGGGACTCCAATGATTTCAAAGATCCACTATCAAGAATTGCGTGCTCTAGAAGACTTTCGCTATTTTTCGATGCAACAATTTGATCAGATTGTGGCAACCATGACCTTTCGTAAGGTAAAAAAGGGTCAGATTCTCTTTTTTGAAGGGGATAAGAGGGATCGTCTATTTCTTATCTTATCCGGTTATGCTAAGATTGAGCAATTTGATATTACAGGTTCTTTTCAATACACAGATTATGTTCGGCAAAAGACGATTTTTCCCTACGGAGACCTTTTTTCACAAGAAACTTATCATTTTACGGCTACTGCAGTCACTAACCTAGAGTATATCTCATTTCCTCTAGATCTCTATGAGACGTTTTCTTTGGCCAGTAGCAGGCAGATGAAAATGCTCTACCAAAAACTGTCTCAACTTCTTCGCCAACATGAGGTGCGTTTGAGAAATCTTGTTGTTTCCAGTGCATCGGTTCGGGTGACGCAGTCTTTGGCTTTTCTCATGCATGAGATGTGCGGAAATGGCAACAAACTTCCGTTTGGGATTACGACTATTGATATTGCTAACATGAGTGGTACTACGAGGGAGACGGTCAGTCATGTGTTGAAGCAACTAAAGGAAGAAGAGGTTTTGAGCTTTAAAGGCAGGCAGTTAACCTTTTTGGACAAATCTTATTTTTCAACCTATTTGGCTTGAGCGAGATTCAATATGGAACGTTTGGTAAAAACGGACTCAGGAACAGGCCTGGGTCCTTTTTAGTTTAGAGACCAATACTATGGCGTAATAGACTTTGTATGAGGGGATCATGATGAGGCAAGGAGACAGATAGTCCATGGATAAAATACTATATGAAGTGTATATCCAAAATGAAATATGGAAGCGCTTTACTTAAAGATATTTCTTCCTTTTATTTAAAAAATAAAAAAATCAATGATTTTATAAATTTATAAAAATTCTTTTTGTTGAATAAAAGGATAAACTAACAAAACTATTTAACTGGTTTTTGTATATTGATTGAAGCTGAGCGATAAAATCGTGAATTCCGTCACAGTTTCCTTGTGAAAACGCTTAATCAGAGAGCTTAGAAAACGGTTACAATATAGATGTAAATAAATGAGAGTTATGACTCTCCTCAAGAATATTTTTAAAGAAAGGAGCCACTATGGCAACTAAACACCCTATTCATGTCTTTTCTGAGATTGGCAAGCTCAAGAAAGTAATGCTTCATCGTCCTGGAAAGGAAATTGAGAACCTTATGCCAGACTACTTGGAACGTCTCTTGTTTGATGATATTCCATTCCTAGAAGATGCTCAAAAAGAGCATGATGCTTTTGCACAAGCTCTTCGCGATGAAGGCGTAGAAGTTCTTTACTTGGAAGACTTAGCGGCTGAATCACTGGTTACTCCAGAAATTCGTGAGCAATTTATCGACGAATACTTGGAAGAAGCCAATATTCGTGGTCGGGCGACTAAGAAATCGATTCGCAAGCTCTTGTTATCTATCGAAGACAATCGCGAGTTGATAGATAAGACCATGGCAGGTATTCAGAAGTCTGAATTACCAGAAATTCCATCTGAGGAAAAAGGGTTGACAGACTTGGTTGAGTCTAATTACCCATTTGCCATTGATCCAATGCCAAACCTCTACTTCACACGCGACCCATTTGCGACGATTGGTAATGGGGTTTCTCTAAACCACATGTATGCCGATACCCGTAACCGTGAAACGCTTTATGGGAAGTACATTTTCACCTATCACCCAGAATACGGTGGAAAAGTACCTTTGGTTTATGATCGTGATGAGACCACTCGTATCGAGGGTGGGGATGAATTGGTCCTTTCAAAAGATGTCTTGGCAGTTGGTATTTCTCAACGGACAGATGCGGCATCTATTGAAAAACTCTTGGTTAATATTTTCAAAGAAAACCTCGGCTTCAAGAAAGTTTTGGCCTTTGAATTTGCCAATAACCGTAAATTCATGCACTTGGACACTGTCTTTACTATGGTAGACTATGACAAGTTTACCATTCACCCAGAAATCGAAGGCGATCTTCGTGTGTACTCTGTGACTTATGAAAACGAAGCGCTTCGGATTGAGGAAGAAAAAGGCGATTTAGCAGAGCTTCTGGCAGAAAACCTCGGTGTTGAAAAAGTTGACTTGATCCGTTGCGGTGGTGATAACTTGGTTGCTGCTGGTCGTGAACAATGGAACGATGGTTCTAACACCTTGACCATTGCACCGGGTGTCGTAGTGGTTTACAAACGTAATACCATCACCAATGCTATCCTAGAATCCAAAGGCCTTCGCTTGATCAAGATTTCAGGAAGTGAATTGGTTCGGGGCCGTGGTGGACCACGTTGTATGTCAATGCCGTTTGAGCGCGAAGACATTTAAGGCCTATGGTGAAGACAATCGTAGGAAGTGAGCCATTTCAGCGAGCTGCCAGTCTCTATATCCGTTTTCAGGTATTCGTGATAGATAAGAAAATGGATATGGCAGACGAGTTTGATGGACATGATGAGGCGGGAACGGTCTATGCTGTCGTCTATGACGGCAATAGACCTCTTGCTACCGGACGCTTCCTTCCAGAGACGGACACCTGTGCTCGCCTGACGAGAATTGCCACCCTAGCTCCTCATCGTGGACAAGGGTATGGCACCCTGGTGATGGATGCTCTGGAAAACCATGCCAAGAAAGAAGGGTTTAAGGAGCTAGTGATCCACAGCGAACTAACCGCCAAAAGCTTTTACGAAGGTCTAGGCTATGTGGCTTTTGGGCCACGCTATTTAGAGGATGGCGAACCCTGCCAATCACTTAACAAACTATTATAGAATGAACGGATAAGATATTTTCAGGAGGAAACGATTAAATGACAAACGTATTTAAAGGCAAAAGCTTCTTAGCAGAAAAAGACTTCTCACGTGCAGAATTGGAATTCTTGATTGACTTCTCTGCTCACTTGAAAGATTTGAAAAAACGCAACATTTCTCACCGTTATTTAGAAGGTAAGAATATTGCGCTCTTGTTTGAAAAAACTTCTACTCGTACACGTGCTGCTTTCACTGTGGCTTCTATTGACCTCGGTGCTCATCCAGAATACCTCGGTGCCAACGATATCCAGCTTGGTAAAAAAGAGTCCACTGAAGATACTGCTAAAGTATTGGGCCGCATGTTTGACGGGATTGAATTCCGTGGTTTCAGCCAAGCCATGGTAGAGGAATTAGCAGAACACTCTGGTGTACCAGTATGGAACGGTTTGACAGACGCATGGCACCCAACTCAAATGCTGGCTGACTATTTGACCGTTAAAGAAAACTTCGGCAAGTTGGAAGGTTTGACCTTGGTTTACTGTGGTGATGGCCGTAACAACGTTGCCAACTCACTCTTGGTAACCGGTGCCATTCTTGGTGTGAACGTTCATATCTTCTCACCAAAAGAACTCTTCCCAGAAGAAGAAGTAGTAGCCCTGGCAGAAGGATTTGCCAAGGAATCTGGTGCACATGTCCTCATCACAGACAATGCAGATGAAGCAGTAAAAGGTGCGGACGTACTCTATACAGACGTTTGGGTATCTATGGGTGAAGAAGACAAGTTCGAAGAGCGGGTGAATCTCTTGAAACCTTACCAAGTTAACATGGACTTGGTGAAAAAAGCCGACAATGAAGATTTGATCTTCTTGCATTGCTTGCCAGCCTTCCATGATACGAATACAGTTTATGGTAAGGACGTCGCTGATAAATTCGGTGTTGAAGAGATGGAAGTAACAGACGAAGTCTTCCGCAGCAAGTATGCACGTCACTTTGATCAAGCTGAAAACCGTATGCACACCATCAAGGCTGTGATGGCGGCTACGCTTAGCGATAACCTCTTTATTCCAAAGGTTTAATCGCCTTTTAATAGCTTGTGTAACCAACCAAAAAGCCAAACGGGCTGAGACTAGACTTAGTCCCAGTCCGTTTTTGGACCTTGTTGGATGTAGAGGATGCTCTTAGCATCCAGTTGAGAAAGGATTGATTTGAATTTATGACAAAACGGAAAATTGTAGTAGCCTTGGGTGGCAATGCCATCCTCTCATCTGATCCATCGGCCAAAGCTCAGCAGGAGGCCTTGGTGGAAACAGCCAACCACTTGGTCAAATTGATTAAAAATGGCGATGATCTCATCATCACTCACGGAAATGGGCCGCAGGTCGGCAACCTCCTCCTTCAGCACTTGGCTGCTGATTCTGAGAAAAACCCAGCCTTCCCACTTGATTCATTGGTTGCCATGACCGAAGGTTCTATCGGCTTCTGGCTCCAGCAAGCTCTGCAAAATGCTCTCTTGAAAGAAGGCATTGACAAAGACGTGGCTTCTGTGGTGACCCAGGTCGTGGTTGATAAAAATGATCCAGCCTTTACCAACTTGACCAAGCCAATCGGCCCATTCTACACAGAAGAAGAGGCAAAAGCAGAAAGTGAGCGTACAGGTGCCACCTTCAAAGAAGATGCTGGTCGTGGATGGAGAAAAGTCGTTGCGTCACCAAAACCTGTTGCTATCAAGGAAATCGAAACCATTCGTACCCTGATTGATGCTGGGCAAGTCGTTGTTGCAGCTGGTGGTGGTGGTATTCCAGTTATCAAGGAAGACGACGGCAGTCTGCGTGGTGTTGAAGCGGTTATTGACAAGGATTTTGCATCACAACGTCTGGCAGAATTGGTGGATGCGGACCTCTTTATCGTCTTGACAGGTGTAGACTATGTCTTTGTTAATTTCAATAAACCAGATCAAGCGCGATTGGAAAAAGTAACCGTGACCGAGTTGGAAGAATACATTGCGCAAAACCAATTTGCACCAGGCTCTATGCTGCCTAAAGTTGAAGCGACCATTGCCTTTGTTAACAACAAGCCAAGTTCAAAGGCCGTTATCACTTCACTGGAAAATCTGGGTGCTCTGATCGAGTCCGAGAGTGGCACGATTATCGAAAAAGGAAATTAAAACGGATGTATAGACAGCTGTTCTAAGGGAGCAGAAGGGCTGTCTATACTGTCTTGTGATCACAATGAGGAGGATCTAAAATGAGTGATCAAACTAAAAAAGGCTTTAAGTTGCCTTCGTCTTATACTATATTGATGCTCATTATTGCCTTTATGGCAGTGATGACATGGATTATTCCTGCTGGTCAGTATCAGGTTGATGATGCCGGAAACTTGGTAGCAGGGACCTATGAAAAAGTGGCCCAAAACCCACAGGGGATTTATGATGTCTTTATGGCACCTGTCCGTGCCATGTTGGGTCATGGGGCGACTGATGCCGCCATTAGCGTTGCCTTCTTCATCATCATGGTTGGTGCCTTCCTTGGCGTTGTCAATGAAACAGGTGCTCTCGATGTGGGGATCGCTTCGATTGTCAAACGCTTTAAAGGACGTGAAAAATGGTTGATTTATGTCCTGATGTTCCTCTTTGCCCTAGGTGGTTCTACCTACGGTATGGGGGAAGAAACCATGGCCTTCTTCCCACTGATTGTCCCTGTTATGATGGCGGTTGGTTATGATTCGATCACAGGGGTAGCGATTATCCTGCTGGGATCTCAGATTGGCTGTTTGGCGTCGACTGTTAACCCATTTGCAACCGTTGTGGCGGCCGATGCGGCTGGTGTCAGTGTAGCTGATGGCATGATTTGGCGCTTGGTATTCTTTGTTGTCATCTTAGCGATGGGGATGGCCTTTGTTGCGAATTATGCAGAAAAAGTTAAGAAAGACCCAACTAAATCACTGACTTATCACCAGCGTGAGGCAGACATGGCCCACTTCAATGTAGCAGCGACTCAAGAAGTGAAGGCGGAATTGTCTCCAGCCCAAAGACGTGTTCTATGTGTCTTCGTTATGACCTTTGTCTTGATGATTTGTAGCTTTATTCCATGGGAAGATCTGGGTGTCAGTCTCTTTAGTCAATTTAACGACTGGTTGATTGGCCTGCCAGTGATTGGTCAGGTGATTGGTTCATCGACAGCTGCCTTGGGGACTTGGTACTTCCCAGAAGGCGCTATGCTCTTTGGTATCGCAGCCATTATCATCGGTTTGGTTTATGGCATGAGCGAGGAGCGTTTGGTTAAGTCCTTCATGTTTGGTGCGGCGGATATCTTCAGTGTTGCGCTGATCTGTGCCATTGCCCGTGGTATCCAAGTTATCATGAACGATGGGATGATTACAGCAAGTATCCTACACATGGGTGAGGCTGGCTTGAAGGGACTGTCGTCTCAAGTCTTTATCGTCTTGACCTACCTCTTCTACCTGCCAATGTCCTTCTTGATCCCATCTACTTCAGGGCTTGCAGGGGCATCTATGGGGATCATGGCCCCTCTGGGTGAGTTTGTCAATGTGCCAGCTAGCTTGGTTATCACAGCCTTCCAGGCAGCATCAGGTGTCTTGAACCTTGTAGCACCAACTTCTGGTATCGTAATGGGAGCTCTTGCTCTTGGACGTGTTGAAATTGGGACTTGGTACAAGTTTGTCGGGAAATTGATTGCAGGCATTATCGTCGCATCAATTGCTATCTTGGTTATCGCCACCTTCTTTTAGAAAGGTATGAATAGGTGTTGAGGCTGGGACGAAGGTACCCAGCTTCTCATTTTAGGGTTGGCTAATGAAAAAATCATTTATCAGTTATGATTAATATGATAGAATGGAAGACATATCAGAATAGAGCGATCTCTATCTGAGCGGAAAAAGCGTAAGAGAAAACAAGTGCGATAGGAGAAACAGGATGAAAACAGTTGTAACCCCACTCATCGAGCAGGAATGTGTAGCCGCAATACAAGAGCTGGTGACCTTTCCTTCGGTGCTCAATGAAGGCGAAAATGGCACGCCTTTTGGCCAGGCGATTCAAGATGTCTTGGAGCATACCTTACGGCTAACAGAAGGCCTGGGGTTCCAGACTTATCTGGATCCTGAAGGCTATTATGGTTATGCCGAAATTGGCCAGGGTGAAGAGACCTTGGCAGTCTTGTGTCACTTGGACGTGGTTCCTGCAGGGGACTTGACCAAGTGGGAGACGCCACCTTTTGAAGGTGTTATTCGCGATGGTCGACTCTATGGTCGTGGTACCCAGGATGATAAGGGGCCTTCTATGATGGCCCTGTATGCGGTTAAAGCCCTCTTGGATGCTGGTGTGACATTTACTAAGAAAATCCGCTTTATCTTTGGAACGGATGAAGAAACACTATGGCGGTGTATGAACCGCTACAATGCTCTTGAAAAACCAGCTACAATGGGATTTGCTCCAGATGCCAGTTTTCCTCTAACTTATGCAGAAAAAGGGCTTTTACAGGCTAAGTTACTGGGGCCAGGTGCGGCAGACCTTGAACTGGAAGTCGGTCAAGCCTACAATGTTGTCCCTGCCAAAGCTAGCTACCGAGGCCAGTGGCTCTCGGAAGTTAAGGCAGAGCTAGACCGTCTTAACTTTGCCTACGAGGAGGATGGCGATACTATTACAGTCTTGGGGTTTTCTCGCCATGCCAAGGATGCTGCCAAAGGTATCAACGCCTTAGTCCGCCTAGCCAAGGCCTTGCAAATCAAATCTGATCACCCAGTCCTGCGCTTTATAGCAGAAGCGGTTGGTGAAGATGCGACAGCGTCTAAGCTCTTTGGCCTGATTACGGATGAGCCATCTGGTGATTTGAGTTTCAATATCGCTGGCTTGACGCTCACAAAAGATCGCTCGGAGATCCGTTTGGACTTGCGTTTGCCGGTTTTGGCGGATAAGGAGGCCTTAGTGGCTAAGTTGACGGAGGTCGCAGCAGACTACGGCTTGACCTACCAAGAATTTGACTACCTGGCCTCGCTTTATGTGCCTCTGGATAGTGAATTGATCACTACCTTGATGGCAGTTTATCAGGAAAAGACAGGTGACCTGACACCTGCTAAATCGTCTGGAGGGGCTACTTTTGCCAGAACCATGCCTAATTGTGTGGCGTATGGGGCTTGCTTCCCAGGAGGCCTCCAGACAGAACATCAGGAAAATGAGTGCATCTCACTAGCAGACATGGTCCGCGCCATGGACATTTATGCCGAAGCCATTTACCGTTTGGCGGGACAATAGAGAGCTGACTTGCTCGGTTCATTTCAGTTGTCGTAAAATAAGAGTGGCTGTCTGGGCCATTTACAGGCTTACGACCCACTAGGACTAGCTGCACTCGGTCAGTGAAAATTCGGAGCAGGATTGTGTGCTGGTTTTGCCAGTAAACGAAGGAGAGACAATGGACATTAAAGCTTTTGGTGTGGAAGAATGGCTCAATGAGTGGGAGAATGATGCGCTTTATGATATTGCGGGCAGCTCTATTGCTTCCATGAGTCTGGATGAGATCTTAAGCCTGGGCGCAGTGGGCAAGGACAAGCTCATAGAAGACTTGCTGACGCAACAGATGAATTATGGGTGGATTGAGGGCTCGCCAGACTTCAAAGCAGAAGTCGCCAAGCTCTACCAGACCGTGACCCCAAATCAGATTTTGCAGACCAATGGTGCAACAGGGGCTAATTACTTGGCGCTTTATGCCCTGATTGAGCCTGGCGACCATGTGGTCTCCCTTTATCCCACCTATCAACAGTTGACCGATATTCCAAGATCTCTGGGGGCAGATGTTTCCTTGTGGCGGATCGATGAGGAGCAGGACTGGCTCCCGTCTCTGGCTGATTTGAGAGAATTAATCCGTCCAAATACTAAGATGATTTGCATCAATAATGCCAATAACCCAACCGGGGCAGTCATGCAGAGAGCCTTTTTGGAAGAAGTGGTAGCTATAGCAAAATCGGTTGGAGCCTATATTCTAGCTGACGAGGTTTACCAGCCCTTGGAGTTGGGTGTAGATGCCCCAGCCATTGTTGATCTCTATGACCGAGGGATTTCGGTGAATAGTCTTTCAAAAACTTACTCTGCACCTGGTTTGCGGGTGGGCTGGGTAGCTGCCAGTGAGTCACTCACAGAGCTGTTTAGGAAGTACCGTGACTACACCATGATTTGCGCAGGGGTCTTTAGTGACTATGTGGCGACCCACTTATTGAGGCATAAAGAAGAAGTGCTGGAGAGAAATCGGGCTATTGTGGCAGAGAATCTAGCGCTTGTCCGCACCTGGGTAGCTCAGGAACCACGGGTGTCCTTGGTCTTTCCCAAACACGTTTCGACGGCCTTTATCCGCTTAGATATTCCTGAGGAGACAGAATCTTTCTGTCTTCGCCTTCTAAAGGAAAAAGGGGTCTTGCTGGTGCCTGGGAACCGTTTTGATCTGCCAGGCTACGCCCGCCTAGGCTATTGCGCACCAAGAGAAGTCTTGGAGAAAGGGTTGACAGAGCTGTCTTCCTTTTTGAGGCAATACGATAAGTAAAGACAGAACTTCAGATCCATAAAAGACTTAAGGATAATAAGAGCAGGACCGTCAAGGACACGCAAAGCCGAGACGAGCCCTGCTTTTTTGGGACTCCTTTTCTAACAGTCTTTCCTGTGACGGAGAGGAGACGTCTATGGCTCTAATGGTGCAAGGTTCAGGGGATGCCCGTCTTGGGGTTCAATCATCAGATTCCTGGTCTTTCTCCATCATCCTTTGTCTAGCCATATGGTTAGGATTTCTGAAAAACAGCCTCTCGAATGAGCAAAGCTTAGCCATCTTTTCGAGATGGCAGAGGCATAGAGGTTTTGAAGGCAGCATCTGTAGATTGCCTGTTTTTTATTCAGACGGTCCTCTCTTTACAGTTGTTCTGCGATGGCTGGGGCAAAAGTGTGCTATAATAGGACTCAAAGAAAATCTGGTCAAGGCCAAAATTGGTATGATACGCTCAACTTGGATGTTGGCCTTGTCTTTCGGATTAATCACATCACGAAAAGGAGAAAACGATGACAGCAGTTGAACGGTTGATTGAAGGGTTTGTCCCTGAACATTATGACCTCTTTTTAGATATTGAGCGTCAGACAAAAACGTTTAGCGGTGAGGTGAAAATTAAGGGACAAATACTCAAAGAAACCTTTGCCCTTCATCAGTATGAATTGTCTGTTGACAAGGTAGTAGTAGCAGGCCAAGCGGTGCCTTTTAGCTTAGTTTCAGACAAGGAGATTGTCCTGATCGAAGGAGGAAGGCTAGGAGAGGTTACGTTAGAATTACGTTTTTCTGGCCATATTACGGACAATATGGACGGGATTTATCCGTCTTATTACACTGTCAATGGTCTCAAGAAGGAAGTAATCTCTACCCAGTTTGAGAGCCATTTTGCCCGTAAAGCCTTTCCTTGTGTGGACGAACCTGAGGCTAAGGCGACGTTTGATCTTGCTATTCGTTTTGATCAAGAAGAAGGTGAGCTGGTTCTTTCCAACATGCCTGAGATCCATGTAGAAGAGCGTAAGACAACAGGGATCTGGCGTTTTGATCGGACACCTCGCATGTCTTCGTATCTTTTAGCGTTTGCTATTGGTGACTTGCATGGGAAGACGGTTAAGACTAAGAATGGGACGGAAGTCGGTGTTTTTGGGACCAAGGCGCATCCTTTGACCAGTATGGATTTTGCCTTGGACATTGCGGTGCGTGTGATTGAGCACTATGAAGATTACTTTGGCGTGAAGTACCCGATTCCTCTGTCCTATCATGTAGGGTTACCTGATTTTTCTGCTGGTGCTATGGAAAACTGGGGCTTGATTACCTACCGTGAGATCTATCTGCTGGCAGATCAAAACACCACGCTCAAGAGCCGTCAAATGATTGCCCTAGTGATTGCTCATGAAGTGGCTCATCAGTGGTTTGGTAATTTGGTTACCATGAAGTGGTGGGACGACCTTTGGCTCAATGAGAGCTTTGCCAATATGATGGAATATCTGGCTATTGATGCGATTGAACCGTCTTGGAATATTTTGGAGGACTTCCAGACTAGCGGTGTACCAGCTTCTCTTTATCGAGATGCGACGGACGGGGTTCAGTCGGTTCATGTCCATGTTCACCACCCAGATGAGATCAACACACTCTTTGATGCGGCGATTGTCTATGCCAAAGGGAGTCGTCTCATGCATATGCTCCATCGGTGGTTAGGAGATGATGCTTTTCGTGATGGCTTACGGACCTATTTTGAGAGACATCAGTATGGCAATACGGTCGGCTTTGACCTTTGGCAGGCCCTTAGCCAAGCCTCTGGTAAGGATGTGGCAGGTTTCATGGACTCGTGGTTGGAACAACCTGGTTACCCTCTGGTAAGGGCTCGTGTGGAGGATGACACCCTCATTCTCAGTCAAAGTCAGTTCTTTATCGGTGAGCATGAGGATAAGAAGCGTGTTTGGCATATTCCTCTTAACAGCAACTGGACAGGTTTGCCAGATACCTTGGATACTAAGGAACTCCGGATACCAGGCTATGGTGAATTGGCTAAGGCAAACTCAGGAGCACTACGCTTAAACGATGGGAATACAGCGCACTACTTAACCAGCTACGAAGGTGAATTGTTAGATGCTATTCTAGCAGATCTTCAGGCGCTTGATCCGATCAGCAAGCGTCAAATCCTCCAAGAACGTCAGTTACTAGCTGAAGGTGGGCAGATTGCTTATGCTGATCTGATACCAATGATTGAGCCCTTGGCGGATGAAACGTCCTACCTAGTGACCTCAATGACCTCCCAACTATTAGGCGGTTTGAGCATTTTTGTTGAGGAAGACACAGAGATGTATCAAGCTTTTATGGCTCTGCGCCGTAAGGCATTTGTGCCAAGCTATGAGCGTCTGGGCTGGGAAGAAGGCGCAGCTGATTCAGAAGAGACGACTATCCTACGTCCAATGGTCTTGAATGGGGTAATCACTAGCCACTATCCACCGGCCCAAGAGCAGGCATCGGCTATTTTTAGAAAATACCAAGACCATTTAGAAGCGATTCCTGCGCATATGCGGACTGCAGTGCTTCTCAATGAAATGATTACCAATCCTTCGGATGATTTAGTCAAAACGTTCTTCAAAGCTTATGTGAAAACGGTCGATACGCGTTTCCGCTATGACTTGGTGGCTGCGATTACCAGAACCAAATCAAAAGCGTCTCTGACCTATATTTTAGAACAATTGCAAAACAAGGAAGTCATCAAGCCACAGGATCTTAAAGCGTGGTACCAATCTCTCTTAAGCCGTCCATTTAGCCAAGACCGTGTGTGGGAGTGGGCTTGTGATGAGTGGGAGTGGATCACTAAGACTTTAGGAGGTGACATGGCTTTTGAAGGTTTTGTCACAATACCTGCTGGTCTTTTCCAAACCCAAGAAAAACTGGATAGTTATAAGGCTTTCTTTGAGCCACAATTGGATGATATGGCGATTAGTCGGTCAATTGGTATGGGGATTAAGGAAATCGCAGCGCGTGTTGACTTGATTGAAAAGGAAGCAGATGCCGTCCATCAAGCCCTTCGCCCTTACTTAGAAGCCTAATGCCTAAAAAGTTCTTCTCAGCTATGCTGGGGAGAGCTTTTATTTAGCTGGAGAATATCTTTGCCGGTTGAGCTAGCCTTATGTTCTTTAAAGATTAAAGTCAGCCCTTGTCAGGTCGCTTCGATGAAGGGCAGTTCTATCATCGGTTGCATTTCCTAGGCTAGATGGATATTCTTTGAGCATTATCTGCTAAGATATCTACAAAAAAACAGAACCTTTTCACGAAATTTTTGAAAAATGATAGTTATTTTCTGAAGATTGTGATATACTGAATGAAATTCTTTTTTGGAGGTCTGATATGGTGGTCTATAATTTTTCAGCAGGGCCTGCTGTCCTGCCTAAAGAAGTGCTTAAAAAGGCTCAGGCTGAGTTTTTAGACTATGCTGGGACAGGCATGAGCGTCATGGAGTTGTCTCATCGTTCCAAGCCTTTTGAGGACATTATCCAGTCGGCAGAGCAGCTTTTGCGCGAGCTGATGGGCATTCCTGACAATTACAAGGTGCTTTTCTTACAGGGGGGAGCTTCGACCCAGTTTTCCATGATTCCCCTTAATCTGGCTCTGGGCAAGAAGGCTTACTACCACGTGGCTGGTTCCTGGGGCAAGAAGGCCTATACAGAGGCAGTTCTCTTGTCTAAGACGTTGCCTTTTGAGCCGATTTTGCTGGCTTCATCTGAAGACAGCAACTTTGACCACATTCCGAGCTTTGACGCTTCTAGCATTGACCCTCAAGCGGCCTACGTTCATATCACAACCAACAACACTATCGAGGGCACAGCGATCTACGACTTGCCCGACACCAAGGGGGTTCCGATCGTGGCGGACATGAGTTCCAATATTTTGGCGGCCCAGTATCGGGTAGCGGACTTCGGCATGATTTATGCCGGGGCTCAGAAGAACATCGGGCCTGCGGGTGTAACCATCGTCATCATTCGTGAGGACCTCATCAACACAACGCCTGCCCTGTCGTCTATGCTGGACTACAAGATCCAGGCCGACAACGAGAGCCTCTACAACACCCCGCCGACCTTTGGCATCTACATGGCCAAGCTGGTCTTTGAGCACGTTAAGAGCCTGGGCGGTGTTGTGAAAATGGCAGAGCTCAACCGACATAAGTCTGGTTTGCTCTATGACTACATTGACCGCTCAGCATTTTACCAAAACCCTGTGAAAAATCCAGCGGACCGTTCCGTGGCTAATATTCCTTTCACGACACCGAGCCCCGAACTGGATAAACTTTTCTGCCAGGAGGCGGAAAGCCAAGGTTTTGTCAATATTAAAGGGCACCGCAGCGTGGGTGGTATGCGAGCCAGCCTCTACAATGCTTTTCCGCTGGAAGGGGTGGAGGCTCTATTGAACTTTATGAAGGAGTTTGAAGACAAACATGGACATTAGACTAGCCCATCCCAATGAAGTGAAGCCGATTATGGCTGTGATTGAGGACGCTCGTGCCTTTCTGAAAGCATCAGGTAGCGACCAATGGCAGGGGGCAAATGGTTATCCTGCTGAAACAGACATCATCGATGATATCCTGCTGGGTCAGGGCTGGGTAGCTTTAATTGACCAGGACATTGTAGCCTATGCGGCTGTGATTACCGGCCAAGAGGAGGCCTATGAGAACATCTATGACGGCAAGTGGAAACACAACCATCCCCGCTACACCGTTTTTCACCGGATTGCCGTATCTGCCAAGGCCAGCGGACAAAAAGTAGCCCAGACCTTTATGCAGGGCTTGATTGAAGGGACCAAGGGGCAGGACTTCCGTTGCGACACCCACGAGAAAAATCTTATCATGCAACACATTCTTGAGAAATTAGGTTATGTCTACTGTGGTAAGGTGCCCATTGACGGCGAACGCCTGGCCTACCAAAAAATCAAACCCCGACAAGAACAGGCTTTTTATCAAGAAGTGGCAGAATTGGCCAGTTTGGACTGAAGTGTTTTAGAATGAACGCGTTAAGCGCTCAGATAGAGATATTTTCCGCAGTGCTGAAGGTAGGAGTGGGAAAGAACTCCAATAAATGAAAAAGAGTTCGTCTTCGCTATCTTATTTCAAGGCTCAGACCTGAAACTGTCCACTGGATAGTTTCACTCCTACCCCCGCACAGTTGAGTAGGGCTGTAAAAGCTGGCGAAATCAGCGCATTAGAGACCACTAGCAGTGGTTCATTGGTGCTAAAGCACCTAATGAACTGTGCAGGGGCAACTCTAAAATTGGCAAAGCCAGTAAGAGTTGCTACCAACCACTGCGTCAAGCTATTTTTTATACCATGGTTTCAACAGAGCTGACTTTTTGCACAGCCTTACTTGGAAATTTTTGGGGTGCAACAGTCCAGTGGACTGTTGAAGCTCCGAACTTGAAAAACAAAACAGCGAGGAGGGCTCAAAAGTTAGCCATGGAACTGCGATAGCAGGTCGCTGGCGCCCGTAGCACAGCCAAGCTGGTTTTCACTATCCAACTTTCAGACGCCGAACGGTTAGATTATGACTTATCAGCTAAGTAACATTATCGGGAAGTTTAGGCGACGCAGTCGCCCCAATCAGCTCGCCGCCGCGTGGTCAAGGTCTTGTTAGCAGGGCTAACAAGACAGGCAACTGGAAAGACTCTAGGTTTTCCAGTTAGCCATGAGATGCGTGGAGCAGCTGCTGGCGTGCCTGACCACCTTAGGCAGACGAGCAAAAAAATAAGACAAGAGGAATTTATGGTATTTAACATCACGACCTACAACAATATCAATAAGATTGGTCTGGCTGAGCTGGGTGACCAGTTTGCCATCGACCAGACGGGTAATGACCAAGCAGATGCCTACATCATTCGCAGTCAGAATTTGCACGGCGAGATCCTACCAAGTTCACTGAAAGCTATCGCTCGAGCAGGGGCTGGGACAAACAATATTCCTATCGACCAAGCAACCGCTCAGGGCATCGTCGTCTTCAACACACCTGGTGCCAATGCCAATGCGGTGAAAGAAGCTGTTCTGACCTCTCTCTTTCTGTCCGCTCGCGATTATTTTTCAGCGACACAGTGGGCTAACACATTGACTGGTAGCGATGTGCCTAAGCAAATCGAGGCGGGCAAGAGTCAGTTTGCAGGGACAGAGATTGCTGGTAAGACCCTTGGCATCATTGGTCTGGGGGCCATCGGGGCTCGTATTGCCAACGATGCCCGCCGTCTGGGGATGAATGTCTTGGGCTACGACCCTTATGTCTCCATTGAAACGGCTTGGAATATTTCTAGCCATGTCAAGCGGGTCGATGATTTGAAGGCGATTTTCGGTCAATCAGACTACATCACGATCCATGTGCCCTTGACAGCTGACACGGCCAATATGATTGACAGCTCTGCTATTGCCCTGATGAAAAAAGGGACGGTGCTCATCAACTTTGCGCGTGCGGAATTGGTGGACCATGCAGCTCTTTTTGATGCGATTGAGGCAGGGACCATCAAGCGTTATATCACTGACTTTGGGACGGAGGAACTCCTTAATCGTGAGGGGGTGACGGTCTTTCCGCATGTGGGTGGGTCGACCGAGGAGGCAGAGCTCAACTGTGCCATCATGGCGAGCCAGACGGTGCGTCAGTTTCTAGAGACGGGGGAAATCACCAATGCCGTCAACTTCCCTAATATGCATCAGGTCCTGTCAGCGCCGTACCGAATTACCTTGATTAACAAGAACGTGCCCAATATGGTGGCGTCCATCACAGCAGCGGTATCCGATTTGGGCATCAACATCGACAACATCATCAACCGCTCTAAGGGCGATTTTGCCTATACCATTTTGGATCTGGAGGAGCAGGACAGAAGCAAGATTGACCAGTTAGTCACAGCTTTTGAGGCGGATGAACAAATTGTCCGCGTGCGGATGATTGAGAAGGCATAGGCCTAGCTCTCTCTCTCATTTGTCGGGAGGGAGCTTTTTTGGTATAATTTTAGGAAAATAGCAGAGCAAAGGAGCAGGATATGTTTTTTGATGAGGATAAAAAGGAGCAAAAACGGGTCAAGCAAGCAGCAGCTCTTGAGCAACAAGTCTATCTACAAGAGCGGTTTGAGGTGGTTTATTTTGTGCCTGAGGGCATGGCGACGGCACCCTATTATATTCGAGATAGGGAAACAGGTGTCGAATACCTGCACCTCAATGGAGCTATTACACCTCTCCTGACTCCAGATGGCAAGCCTAAGGTTAGACAATGATTTGTTACAAGCAATTGTATCCTTCTCCTATCGGCGACTTGTCCCTGGTGGCCAGTGATCTTGGCCTGCTTGGGGTCTGGTTTATCGGTCAGGCCCACTTTGAACGAGGACTGACAGGGGAGCTTGTGCTGGCTGATCATCCTGTACTGGCGCAGACGGTTGACTGGCTGGATAGGTATTTTGCAGGACAAGAGCCTGCTCCAACTGACCTGCCTCTGGCAGTTGTGGGAACTGATTTTCAGCAGCGGGTCTGGGCAGAATTAGCTAAGATTCCCTATGGGCAGACAACGACCTATAAAGCTTTGGCTGACAAGCTCAATTGCCCTTCTGCTCAGGCAGTCGGCGGTGCGGTGGGGCGAAATCCTCTGTCCATCATCGTCCCATGTCATCGGGTTCTGGGGGCTGATGGTAGTCTGACAGGCTATGCTGGTGGCTTGGACAAGAAAATCTGGCTTCTGGAACATGAAGGGGGCGGGCTAAAACGGGATGCCTAGCTCTGCTATTTTCCCAAAAAATGAAAGGATAAGAGATGCCCTATATTTACTACGAATACCCCAAATGCAGCACCTGCAAGGCGGCCAAGAAGGAGTTGACTCAGTTGGGGGTGGACTTTACCGCCATCGACATCAAGGCGACTCCGCCATCAAGTGAGGAGTTGAAGAGCTGGATGGAAGCGACTGGTCTTGAGTTGAAAAAATACTTCAACACTAGTGGCAACAGTTATCGGGCTTTGGGCCTCAAGGACAAGTTTGACAGTCTGACGGTTGATGAGGCTCTTAACTTGCTGGCGGCAGATGGGATGCTGATTAAGCGTCCTTTACTCATCAAGGATGGTCAAATTCTGCAAATCGGCTACAAGACCCCCTATGCGGATCTTTTAAACTAAGAAAAACTCTCCCGCCTTGTCCGGTCTTAGCCTGACGAGGTAGGAGAGTTTATTTTGTGCGAAGAGCATTTGGTTGACGGGCGAAGGGCTTCCCATTTCTTAGGGGGGATGTCCGTCTTATCGCATGGTGACGAATTCTTCGGCGCCAGTTGGGTGAATGGCAACTGTGGCGTCAAAGTCTGCCTTGGTAGCCCCCATCTTGATCGCAACAGCAAAGCCTTGGAGCATCTCGTCAAGGCCGTAACCGATTCCGTGGAGGCCGACAATTTTTTCGTCAGCTCCAACAGTCACCAGTTTTAGCTTGGTCATTTGGCGATGCTGGGTAACGGCCGAATACATGGAGGCAAAGCTAGAGGTATAACTCTTGACAGCCTCTTGGCCATATTGCGCTACGGCTTGGGGCTCGGTCAGACCGACGGTTCCAATGGCTGGGTGAGAGAAAACAACCGTCGGGATATTGTCGTAATCCATCTTGGCCTGTGCTTGACCGTTAAAGAGGCGTTCTGCCAGAGTGCGCCCAGCCTTGATAGCAACAGGGGTCAACTCCTTCTCACCCGTCACATCGCCAAGGGCGTAGATATGAGGGACAACAGTGTTTTGGAAGGCATCTACTGCGATGAAGCCTCTGTCGTTTAAGGTAACACCAGCAGCTTCAAGATTAAGTTGATCGACATTGGGTTTACGTCCAATCGCCCAGATCACATGTTCTGCAGTGTGGGAGCTACCGTCTTCAAACTGCAGCTTCAACTGGCCGTCAGCTAATTTTTCAAGTGATGTAGGGACCTTGTGGGGATGCAAGCTAAGACCGGTACGGGCCATCTCCTCAACCAGGGCTTCCACAATATAGGGGTCAAAGTTACGAAGAGGGCTCTCCTTGCGCACAAAGAGGTCTGTCTTGACCCCTAGGCTATGAAGAACACCAGCTAACTCGACAGCGATGTAGCCTGCTCCAATAACTGCGACAGATTTTGGCAAACTTTCCCAAGCAAAGAAATCATCAGAAGTTTCGCCCAACTCTGCTCCTGGGATGTCAGGAATAGCAGGGACAGAACCTGTAGCGATGAGGATATGGTCTGCGGAGACTTGCTCGCCATTGACAGTTACCGTTTTATGGTCGATAAAGCTTGCGTAGCCTTCAATGTGGGTAACGCCATTTCGAGCCCAGTTGTTGGCGTAGCCATTACGGGAACGCTCTACATAAGCATCACGATTTTGGCGGAGGGTTGCAAAGTCAAATTGGATTTCTGTTGGGGTGAAACCATAGTCTGGTCCATAGTGCTGAAAGGTTTCAGCGACTTGGGCGCCGTACCACATAATTTTCTTGGGAACGCAACCGAGATTGACACAGGTCCCGCCGACCTGACCACCTTCAATGACAGCAACCTTGGCACCGTGCATGGCAGCGCGGTTGGCAAAGCCTGATCCGCCTGATCCGCCTCCAATGACAATCACATCAAACTGTTTATGCATTGTTTCAAACTCCTTTTAGTCTTTAGAGGTATTGTAGCCTTTTTTAAAGGAAAGGTCAAAAATCTGCTATGACTGGGAGAAATCTAGACCGTGAAGCAAGGGATAGGGCCCTTAGGAAATAACGACTGGAAGTCGGACTTGGAATGCAGCTCTCAGTAATTGATTAGGAATCTTACAGAATTGTAAGGCAAATCTTGCCAAATGAAAGGTTAGACAGTCTAAGTCTGAGGTATAATAAGCTTAAAGTTAATCGCTTTATAAAAAATAGCTTCAAAAATGAGTTAAGTCTTGCTAAATGGTACAAGTTATTGTATTATATAAACAAGACAAAGATACAAAAAGGAGATTCTTATGTTCAGAGGAAAAGGAAAGGCCTTTAAGGGGCTTATGATTGGTCTAGGGGGCCTGGCGGTAGTTGCTTTGGTGGCTATTTTGGGGCTTGGTTTTCTAGGGGGAAATAAGGCAGAACCTGCCGATGAATCGAGTTATACAACAGCTGAAGTCAAGGAGGGGAAGCTGACCTCAGCGACCCTTCTAACCGGGACAGTGAGAGCCAATGAAGAGCAACACGTCTATTATGATGCCAGTAAAGGAGATATTGCCAATATTGCGGTCAATGTTGGTGACCAGGTCCAGGTTGGTCAGGTCCTACTGTCTTATGATGGTAAAGATGCTCAGATGGCCTATGATGCAGCTGTCCGCGCCTTGAATAAGATTGACCGGCAAATTTATGAACTGAACACCTACGGCGTGACGGTGACGGAGACAGGGGATGAAGCGACCGATCAAGAGGCTACAGCCACAGCCCAACGTACAGTTAACTCTCAGATGAGTGATCTCCAAGATGCGCGAGCAGATGCGGTTGATGGGGTCAATAAGGCTCAGGCAGCCCTGAACGAGGCACAAGTCAAGAGCACCGTAGCTGGGACAGTGGTCGAAGTTAACCGTTCAGTTGCTAAGAGTACCACTGGTTCTGCTCAAACGGTTATCCATATCGTCAATAACAGTAGTCTGGTAGTTGCCGGAGAAATGTCTGAGTACAACTTGGCCAATATCAAGCTAGATCAGGAAGTTAGCATGACTTCCAAGGTTTATCCAGATAAGACTTGGACAGGGAAGGTCAGCTATATTTCGGACTACCCGTCCAGTGCTGGTGGAGATAGTTCATCTGCGACAGCAGGTGGATCAGGAGCAAAATACCCATTTAAGGTCCAGCTGACGAGCGACCTAGGCGAATTAAAGCAAGGCTTTACCGTCAGCATCCAGGTCAATAATAATCAAAAAGGCCTAGTCGTGCCTGTCGGAGCAGTCCTGACAGATGATGAGACCACCTATTATGTCTATACCTATGACAAGACCAGTCACAAAATTAAACGCACAGTTGTTGAAATAGGTAGCGCGGATGGCGCTAATCAGCAGATTTTGAGCGGTTTGAAGGCTGGGGATAAGGTCATCGAAAATCCGACCATGGATTTGACAGATGGTCAGGAGGTGACAGTTGATGAGCAAGCCACTAATTGATATCAAAAATATTAACAAAAGCTATCGTAATGGCGATCAGGATCTTCAAGTCTTGAAGGACATCAGTCTGACCATTGAAGAAGGGGAGTTTGTGGCTATTATGGGCCCGTCTGGTTCTGGGAAATCAACCCTGATGAATATCATCGGCCTCCTAGACCAGCCGACCTCTGGTCAGTACCAATTGGAAGGTCAAGAGGTGGAGCACTTGGGAGACAAGGATTTGGCCAAGGTCCGCAACAAGCAAATCGGTTTTGTTTTTCAGCAGTTTTTCTTGCTTTCTAAGCTCAACGCCGTTCAAAATGTGGAATTACCCCTGATTTACGCAGGTGTTTCCCAAGGCAAGCGCAAGCGTTTGGCTGAGCAGTATCTTGATAAGGTGGAACTTTCTGCGCGTAAGCATCATCTGCCATCGGAACTTTCGGGTGGTCAAAAGCAGCGGGTAGCTATTGCCCGTGCGCTCGTCAATGATCCGGCTATCATCCTTGCCGATGAGCCAACAGGAGCCTTGGATACGAAGACTGGAGCGCAAATCATGGATTTAATGACAGAACTTAACCGTGAAGGTCGGACCATTGTCATGGTTACCCATGAGCCGGAAATCGCAGCCTATGCTAGCCGAAGAATTGTTCTGAGGGACGGCGTGATTACAGAAGATGTGAGAGAGGGGGAGTAAAATGGAAAACTGGAAATTTGCCCTAACCTCTATCTGGAGTCACAAAATGCGGTCTTTTCTGACCATGTTGGGGATCATCATTGGTGTTGCTGCGGTAGTTGTCATCATGGCATTGGGAAATGGGATGAAAGAGCAGGTGATCAGTAGCTTTTCTAAAGATCAGCAGGATATCCAACTCTATTATCAACCGGAAGAATCTGAAGAAGATGGCTTTATGTTCCCCGGAGCCTTCTATGGTGAGGATGCCACGCAGATTAAGGAAGAGTGGCTACCCTCTTTGTTGGAAATTGATGGGGTTGAAAATTACTATGTCACTAACGGGGCTAATGATACGGTCAGCTATGGCAATAAAAAGGCAGAATCGGTCAATTTGATAGGTGGAAACCTGACCTACTTTGATGTGAAGGATTACAAGGTTTTGGCAGGACGTTCGTTTAGAGCTGAGGATTACCAGACTTATGCGAGTATCATCATGGTGGATCAGACTTTGGCTGAGAAATTATTTGGAGACATGACTTCCGCTCTGAATCAGATTGTGACGGTGGGGAGTCGTAGTTTCTTGATTATTGGGGTCTTTGAAGACCCAGATGCGGGGACATCCATCTATGGGATGAAGTCTGGGGGGAGTGCCCTGATGACCAATGTCCAGTTGGCAGCAGAGTTCGGGACTCCGGAGGTTGGCAGTGCCTATATTCATATCAAGGATGTGAAACAGGCAACCAACATTGGTAATCTAGCTGCGGCTAAGCTGACTGAAATCTCTGGAGTCGCTGAAAAAGGTGGGAAATTTACCACTTTTGATATGTCAGGTCTAGTGGAAGATATCAACAGTCAGTTCGGGATCATGACAACGATTATCGGTTCTATTGCAGGAATCTCACTCCTAGTCGGAGGAATCGGGGTCATGAACATCATGCTGGTCTCTGTGACCGAGCGGACACGGGAGATCGGCCTGCGAAAGGCACTTGGAGCGACTCGATTTAAAATCTTGAACCAGTTTTTGATCGAGGCCATGGTTCTGACCATGATTGGTGGTGCCATCGGGCTAGGTATCGCCTTTGGTCTGACTAAGATTTTAGAGGGAGTTTTTGCGGCTAATCCAGATATGGCTATGCCGGTCAGAGTTTCCTTGGATGTTGGCCTAGGTGCCATGCTCTTTTCTGCCTTCATCGGGGTTGTTTTTGGGATTTTGCCAGCTAATAAGGCAAGCAAGCTCAACCCAATCGAAGCCTTGCGCTATGAATGATGATTGGCTTGTTGGAGGCAGTTGTTCCCCATTCGGCGAAACGTTTTCTGCCCCAATACGATTGGCGTTAGTGTGGCTCCTTGAGAGCCACAGAGAGTTATAGTCATAAAATAGAGCTACTAGGCCTTTTAGAGGAGTTCTAGTGACTCTATTTTTATTTTCTGAAGACCTACTCCCTAATGTGTTGAGTGTGGTATTTAAAGAATAAAAAAGAAGTTTAGCAAGATTAGAGAAAACGCTTTACAAAGCTACCTAAAAAGATTATAATTGTTATAACAACATGTCACAAAAAACTATCTTTAGGAGAATGACTTATGAAAACGATTATTTTGGCTTGCTCAGCAGGTATGAGTACTAGTTTATTAGTAACAAAAATGCAAGAAGCAGCGGCAAATCAAGATTATCCTGCAACAATTTTTGCGGTCTCGGTTAGTGAACTAATTCTAGAGCTTGAAAAAACAAAAGCTGATGTTGTCTTGCTAGGACCACAGGTTGGTTATATGGAAGAGGAATTCAAAGGAAATCCTAAACTTCAAGGAATTCCGCTAGCTGTTATCAATATGATGGACTATGGCATGATGAATGGAAAAAAAGTCTTACAACAGGCAAAAGACTTGATAGGAGAACTAGAATGACAGATGAATTAGAATTAATCTGCTTTCAAATTATTTCCAGTAGTGGTATGGCTAAAACTTGTTATATAGAAGCCTTAAGAGCAGCTAAAAAAGGTAATGAAGAGTTAACCAGATTAAAGGTAGAGGAGGCGAGTAACTTTTTTGTCCAAGGTCATAAGATTCATGCTGAGTTAATTCAGAAAGAAGCAGCAGGTCAAAGTTTGGATTTTTCCTTGATTTTAATGCATGCGGAAGATCAAATGGCAAGTGTTGAAACTGTTAAGTTGTTATCAGAAGAATTGATTGAACTTTACTTGAAAAAATCAAATGAGGCTGGGCAAAAAGATTTTTAGTTTTTGAAATCACATACTATTAGCCCCTGTTGAAATAACAAAAGCGAAAAAACGAACAAAGAGAGATTATGACGTTTAGAAATCCTTCTTTGTTCGTTTTTAATGTTGGATTTTGGACTTTTTTCCCAGCTTCATTCGAGATTAGTCCAGATAAAATTTTTGTAAGTGAGAGTGTGGCTCAATAATTTCTGAATACTAATGAGAATGAGATTATTATCATGATCGTAGACAAACTTAGTGATAGTTAAAACAAGTCTTTGTTCATCATATCCCGTATCCTTTTCTGCCAAAGGAGCAATCGTATACTGTTCTTCAATAGCTTTAATACTGATATTTTTCTCCCTTAAAATTTGCTCCAAAGAATATTGTTCAATAGTTTGGGGAGAAATATTATAGAAGTGAGAATCTTTGAGAATAAGGTGCTCAGAGGCGATTATTTTTTTGTTGAGATGATGCTGGAATTTGATATGTATAAGTTTACTATCTTTCGTTAATCTCATTTTTTGTTGTAAATCAAGGGAAGCCTTTTCGAGGTTGTAGGAATAAACTGATCGGCTTATGTCAACTTCACGAGTCATATCAAAATGATTTTTGAGATCTAACATTAGGAAAGTATTTGAATTTTCCGTTTTTATATCAGAGACAAAGGAACCTTTTCCTTGAACGCGGTATATGTAACCCCGCTTTTCTAATTCTTTTAGGGCCAATCTGACTGTCATGCGGCTAACCGAATACTCTTCACCGATTTCTTTTTCAGTAGGAAGTTTATCATCGGGCTTTAAATCTTGCTGGATTGTAGAAAGCAAACTTTCAAATAGTTGGAAATATAAGGGCTGTTTATTAGAATTATCTAACACAAGTATACTCCTACATCATATTGGTTATAACATTATTTTGAACGAAAAATGGAAAATAGTCAAGAGAAAGTTAAATATTTTCTAAGAAAATATTGACAACGTTTACAATATGTATTAAAATATATTTGGTGATATGTTGTTATAACAAATAAGGAGATAATAAATGGCGAAACGATTACTGGATTTTAGCGCAAGTGATTTTTTAACAGTTACACCCTTAGAATTAAAACAGGCTATCTTAGCTTCTGAAGGGAGAACTATCATGGCAGAGAATGTGCCAACTCATCCTCCATTCCTGATGGGAGTAACTAACGCAGAGTTAGAGAGAGCTGCTGGTGCAGATTTAATATTGTTCAACGCTTTAGATGTTTTTCATCCGTTTATTAATGGAATTCCTAAAGAAGCAGAAGAAAATCCAGTCACTTGGATTAAAAAAGCTGTGGGAAGAAGTATTGGCATTAACTTAGAGCCGGTTGATCCAAATGCTTCAATGCATGAGACGCGTTCAGAAATATCCATTGGTCGACTCGTCTCTCCCAAAACACTTAAACGAGCTAATGATTTGGGTTTCGATTTCATTTGCTTGACGGGGAATCCAGGAACAGGTGTCTCTAATGATTCTATTTTTCGATCCATCTCTTTGGCTAAACAATATTTTAAGGGGCTTGTTATTGCAGGTAAAATGCATGGGGCCGGTGTAGATGAGCCTGTGATGACAATTGATATTGCAAAACGTTTCGTAGAAACAGGAATTGATGTCTTATTGGTACCTGCACCATATACTGTACCCCATTTTATGGAACAAGATCTAAGGGAAATTGTAGACTATATAAAATCTTACAATGTTGGAAAATCTATCCAAGAAAAAGTTTTAGTTTTGGCAGCGAATGGTACAAGTCAAGATTCTTCTGATACAGATACTATTCGTCAGATAGCTTTAGCTTCTAAAGCTTGTGGTGCAGATATTCAACATATTGGAGATTCGTTTAATGGTATGGCTCTACCAGAAAATATTTTTTGTCTCGGTCAAGCGATTAGAGGGCGTCGTCATCAGTTGACTATGTTGGGACGATCAAACCTAAGGTAAGTCAAATTATTTATTAACCCAATAAAGTTGGGTAGAGGAGGAAATAATGAATTTCAATACAGCTAAAGTTCAGAAATTTGCTGGTAAAATAAGTAATCAGCGGCATCTGATTGCGCTACGGGATGGTATGGCTACAGCAATGCCTTTAATCATTATCGGATCTGTTTTTATGCTAATTGCTAATTTTCCGGTAGAGTCATTTTCAAAGTGGTTGGCGTCAGTTGGCGTCTCGTTATGGCTTAATAAAGCAACAGATGCGACCTTCGGTATTGTTGGTTTAGTAGTTACTTTTGCAGTCGCCTATCATCTGGCTAAACACTATGATGTGGATCGTATGTCAGCAGGAATGATTTCACTAGCTTCTTTGGTGCTATTGACACCAATACTAACATCAGAAAGTGGGAATGGCTTTCCGACGAAATACCTTGGAACACCCGGGCTGTTTGTCGGTATTGTTGTGGCGATTGTTTCAACAGAAGTTTTTAAATTTTTTGTTAAACGAAATATCGTCATTAAAATGCCTGATACCGTACCACCAAATGTTGCTAAAGCTTTTTCAGCCATTATTCCTGGTGGAGCAATTATTGCTATATGGCTGATTGTTTTGATGATTTTAAAAGCTATGGGAGTGGATAATGTTCATGCCCTAATTGCAGATACAATTGCACAACCCTTAAGTCTATTAACTAAAACCTTGCCGGGAATTCTTCTTGTAATTCTTATACAATGTTTCTTCTGGATGTTTGGCATTCATGGGGCTCAGGTGACGGGTCCGATTTTAGAGCCACTTCTTTTGATGAACTCAGATGCTAACCGTGTAGCTTTTCAAGCTGGAGAAGAATTACCCAATATCATCACCTATGAATTCTTGTACAACTTTGTATTTTCAGGAGGTGCTGGTTGCGTTATGGCACTAGCTATTCTTGTCTTTTTAAGGTCTAAGAGTCAAGAAAATAAGACCTTGGGAAAATTATCTATAGCACCAGTCAGCTTTCAAGTTGCTGAGCCTATTCTATTTGGTTTTCCGACTATCTTAAACTTTCGCATGGTAATTCCATTTGTCATGGCTCCTGTAGTAAGTACCTTGATTACCTACTATGCCATGTACTTTGGATGGGTAGCAAAACCAATTGGTGCAGTAGTTCCTTGGACAACTCCGCCAGTTATTGCAGGTTATCTAGCTTCAGGTAATAAAATCAGTGGCGCAGTTATTCAAATCATCACTATTTTGGTTAGCATGCTAATTTATTATCCATTCTTTAAGATGGATGATGATGAAAAATTACGTAGAGAGCAAGCTTCAAAGTAAGGTTAAAAATGAGTGTAAATTAAGTTTGAAAAAAGAAAGTCCATCTCTACTGTTTAGTGTTCAACTGAATTGTGAGGTGGGCTTTTATCACAGAGCGAAAAGTGTTTCAAAGGAGAAAACTTATGAAGAAACATGTACGATATTTTATAATAGTGCTATTAATTTTCGTTAATGTACCGTGTGTGAAAGCTTATCGCAATCAAATAATAGGAATTGATCAAAGCACATTACCAAAGGAAAATACAGCAGGCTTAATAAATAATCGTTTAAGCTTGCAGGTTAATGACGGTTATCAAGCTGATGAACTACTAGCGTCAAATTTAGCTAGTATTGAGGTAAGCAAGTTGCATTTGTCGACACTAAATCATTATATAGGTGGTTTAGCTAGTGTTTCAAAAATAAGACTCTATATTACAGACGGCAAAATATCTTCGGAACCCAAGGTGAGTATTTCAGTTGATTCTCGTCAAGATGTTACCTATTATGCAGTTGATTGCCAGATTAACGAGGATGAGCACGGGGCCTATTATGAAATTTCCATTTCAGGTAATTATTTATCGCATGCTTACCAAGTAGAATTTTTGGAGAAAATAAATTTAAAATCTATTGAGGTATTTGGAAAAGTTTTTAATGAAAATATTTTCCAAGATGCTATCATAAAGCAAGATGGTAAATTGATAGATGCTTATTCTATGCTGGATCAGACTATTAAAACAGATATAACTTTACCTACCCATACTGAATTGGAGATAATTGCCCCTAAAGGAAGAGGGTATTTAATTAGTCAACTTATTTTTGCTTCAAACTTTTCCAGTGACCAAGGTGCTAGATCTATACAACTGTCTTATAGAGACTTAAATACGCGAGAATGGGTCAACTTAGAAAGTGCAGATGCAATCTACACTGAGGAGCAGGATCAACGTAGGCAATTATGGACAGTGGAACTCCCGGATATTTATACGAATCATATTAAAGTAAATATAGTCTTCAATGATAAATGGGGCAAAGGGATTTTGACAGAGCTCAATGCTATAGGAGTTCAGCGAATTGACGCGATTTCTTTAGCTGACATAATTGATCATGTTGATAAAGTTTCTCCCAGCACTACCGTCTTAAGTTTAAACTGGTTGAGAGATTATGGACTTTCTCTTGAGGATTATTCTGTTAAGTTGAAAACCACTTCAGATGCTAGTGTTATTTCTTTAGATCAACATGTTTATCATTCCACAGTAGATCAAACAGTCTCGGTGGTATATGAAATTAGTGATGCTTCTGGGACACAAGTTGAATCTCCTATGATTCAGGTCCAGGTTCCAAGAGAAGATACAAGTAAAACATATGTAGACTTAGTAAGTGATAGAACAAGCTTTATAAAAAATCCTGCCACAGGTTGGGTGGCCTATGTAGAAGGTTTTGAATCATCTGTTTATAATTTGTATGGGAAAACGGTCCATAATCCTAACGCTAGAAATAAAGGCTTAAGTTTGCAAATTGATACGGCTGTAGAAGCTAAAGAATATTGGCGACAAATTGATGAATTGACTCAAGAAGGAATGCCGATCAGTATTCTTTATATTAGACAACCGTGGTCTTGGTTTGAACCACTAGAAGGGCAGTATGCTTGGAAAGATTCTGATAGCGCTTTATATGGCCTTGTTGAAGGAGCTAGACAAAGAGGAATACAATTAGCGTTTCGTGTTTTGACCAATTCTGCTAGTGGAGGCAGACAAGCGACTCCTCAGTTTGTTTTTGATGCAGGGGCACGGAGTAAATATGTAGATGCGGGAGCATATATCGGAAAAACGAATGAACCGTATTTGGATGACAGTATCTTTGTAGAAAAATTTGATAGCTTTATAAAAGCATTTGCAGACGAATATGATAACGAAGGCACAGCGTTTATTGATGCTCATGGTCACGGAGAGTGGGGAGAGATGAACAATGGTATGTATATATCATTTCTTTCTAATATGAATCGGACAGTAGCTGTATTGCAGAATATTTATGAGAAGCACTTTGGTAATGTCCTCTTGGGAGGGCAACTAATGAGTTTAAAAGGGCAGGATACCATTCAAGAGTCTTTCAACCCTAATGGGGCAAATTTTGTGATGCGTCGAGATGCTTTTGGATCCTCCGTTTATTTAGATCCTCATAGGAAGGTTATTCAATATCTTAGAGGGGAAGGAATACCTCTTTTTGCTGAAAACTGTTATCATCATTTTCAATCTAGAGATTTTCGATGGTCTGTTGCAATAGACTTGCCTGAAGGTGGAGGCAGGAATGAATACAGTGGAGATGATCCGTTCTATACAATGAGAGCTATGATGAAGAAAGTGGTTGATGATGCTATCGATCTGAGAGCTAATACGTTGGATTTAAGGACTCTGGAAGATTGCAAGTTATTTACATATTATGGAAAAAGCTTATTGGATTATTTTAATAGAGAAGGGGGATATAGAATTTCGTTACAAGATTTATCATTTACACCATATGAAGAGAATCAGCCCGTAATTATAGAGAGCACTTGGACTAACTATGGAGAAGGGATTGTTCCAAATAAGAATAAAAGATGGGGGAATAAGATTAAAATTACCTTTGCACTGATTGACGAAAATGATGAAGTAATATATAAAGATATTGTGGGAACCGATGAAATAAACATCGGAGATTTTGAGAAGGGACACATGTACAAAAATATTCATTTATTGGATATAGATTCAGCTGTTAAAAAGGGCCAATACCGTCTGGCAGTTGCTCTCACTAATGAAAAAATGGACTATTTACCTTATATTAAGTTAGCTAACAGGGATAAAGAGACCCCAAACGGTTGGTTGGTTCTAGGAGATATTAACATTCCGTAATAAGTGTGTTATGAAAAATTGCATGTTATTGATTCTCTAAATCAAAACTATATAGGCATTTTGGTTTAAAGTCGGATGTCTAACAGGAGATTGAAGTCCTCCAGCCACCAGTTTTTTTAGAGTACCTGCTTCCTCAGTTGTAGCTTGATTGGAGGGATGACCTAACTAAAAACTAGGTAAGGCTAATGCCTCAAAATCGTAGAGTTTTGTAGAAAATGCCTATCCATAACAGTGTGGATAGGCATTTGGGGGCTGAGATTCTTTTCTAAGTTGGTGCAAAAGTATTGATAATCGTGAGGCCATTATTTAAGCTATGCAACAGTTGGTTTTTGAGGTATTTCCCTCAAAAACCAGTCTAGACACAGGGATTTTTCGGTTACTTGCTCTTGTTGCAATGGCGTGTTGCTCTAGTTCTGGCTATATTTTAAACGGTTGAGAGCGCGAAAAAATCAAGGAAGGTTAAAAATAGAGATTTCTGTGTTAAAAGACTCGATAAACGTAAGGGTTGTCAGGTTCGCTTACAGGTGTTATGGTGTCTAGGGCTACAGATGGCAAGGACTGGTTCAGCCCTTGGTGGTAGGTGACCTGAATGATCCCCGTGACGGTCACCCAAGTGTTGTCAGGATAGGGCGTCGGACTGCCTGTGACCAAGAGCCCAAAGACCCCTGAGTCGGCAATGCAGTGGATGATACCAAAACGAAAGACAAAGAGATTATTTGCCTTATCCGGATCCTGGTAGACAAAGCCTGTAAAACTGATGGTTTTTCCGACAAACTGATCTGGATAGTCGTAGATAACCTCCATCACCTCCATATAGTTTTCCGTGTTGACCTGGATATGGTCCAGATGACCATACTTGGCCAGACTCTTTTTCATTTCTTTGGTGTAGGCAGATTTGGTGAAAAAGGAGGAGGTGTCTGGGCGCAAGTACTGGGTGCTGGTGCCTTCTTGTTCTTGAGTGCCCGGATCGTTTTCGGCCGCCAGTGGAAAGCTGTAGCCCTTGGCAGAGACCGTTGTGGCATCCAAGGTGACGGTTGGGAAAAATAGTCCGACAATTAAGGGAACGAGGAGAAAGCCGAAACTGCTGATTTTAGCAGATTTGCTGGTTAAATGGCTGTGCGTTTTGAGCTGTTTGACCCAGATGATGAGTTGGACAACTGCTAGAATGAAAGACAGCACCATAGACAGGTAAGCCAGATAAGAATAGTGCAGATTGATGTACTGGTTTAATTTTCCAGACAAATGGAGGTACATGGTCAACTCAAAGTACCCCATTAAAATGAGAAAGCGAAGCATCAGAAACCTCCAAGAACAAGTGTATAGGCGATGACGACTAGGCTGGAAATGGCCAGAAACTGGATAATAGCCTTGGTCTTGAAATAATTTTTCATCATCAGCAGGTTTTTAATATCGATGATGGGGCCGATAACGAGGAAGGCCATGACAGGAGCCATGCCAAAGCTGGATAGGAGAGAGGCACCGATAAAGGCATCCGCTTCGCTACACAGTGAAAGCAAGAAGGCCAGGATCATCATCAGTAAGATAGCTGTCAAGGGATTGGTGGTCAAACTGAGCAGAATCCTGGTCGGAACATAGACCTGGACGAGACTGGCAAAGAGACAACCAAAGACCAGGTAACGCCCAGTATCAAAGAATTCATCGATGGCCTGGACCAGGACTTGAAAGAGCTTGGCTCTAGGGCTGAGGTGGGAGAAGTCGTGGTCATGAACAAGCTTGCGATCGGGCTTTAGGATAGGCTCTTCTTGGACAAAAGCCAGAAGCAGGCCGAGAACTAGGGCTACCAAAATAGCTCCTAAGGCTCGAAAGGCTAGAAAGCGCCAGCTATTTCCAAAAGCGGTGTAAGTGGCGAGTAAAACGATGGGGTTGATCACTGGGGCTGTCGCTAGGAAGGGGATAGCGGTGTAGCTGGGAACCTTTTTCTCCAAAAAGCGATTGACGATGGAAACGATGCCGCACTCGCAAGACGGAAAGAAAAAGCCGATAAAGGTCCCAAAGATAATCCGTAAAACCTTATGCTGGGGCAGGTGCTGGTGCACCTTGTCAGGGGTAACATAGACCTCTATAGCCCCTGAAATCAAGCTCCCAATCAGGACAAAGGGCAAGGCCTCAATAATGATGGATAAAAAAATGGCGCCTGCTTGGAGCAGGCTGGTCGGTAACTGGGAAAACATGGCTAAACGTCCTCAGTATCGGAAGGAGACAGTTCAGACGCTTCAGGGTCGGGGAAGGTGATAGCTTCCAGTTCATCGAACTTGGCAAATTTTTCAAAGAGTTTATCCCATTCGTCTTGTTTATGGTAGGTTACTGGCATGGTGGTGTCTCCTTTTTCTATGATCTGTTGAGGCTGGGCAAAAAGTTTAGCGGCTGTTAAAGGAATGCTTTGCCCCTTGTCTTACGATGCGGCCTAGGAAGCTCATCTTGCTGGGTTTGGCGAGGTCATCAGGTATTTAGCAATCTTACCATAGCGCTTGGCCTAGCAAATTCAGTTGGCAGATCTTGCTTAAAGCCTTGCCTAGTCCTTTTTAGTCTTCTATATTATACTACAAATGGCCAGAGAAAAACAGTCTCAGCCGTGGCTTGCTTGAGACAAAGAGAGAGGCGGTTTGTTTCTTCTTTTTAGCTGGTAAAAGGTGGCTTACTCGTGCTATAATAGGTTTTATGGATAAGAAATATTTTCAAATGGCTGAGACTTTGGGGCTCAGTCTCAAACAGATTGACACAGTGCTCAGCTTGACTGCAGAAGGCAATACCATCCCCTTCATCGCGCGTTACCGCAAGGAGGCAACGGGAGATTTGGACGAAGTGGCCATTAAGGCCGTGATTGACCTCGACAAGAGCTTGACAGCCCTCGCTGATCGTAAGGCTAGTGTTCTGGCCAAGATTGAATCGCTCGGTAAGCTGACAGAAGGTTTGAAGGAAGCGATCGAAGGGGCGGAAAAATTAGCGGATGTTGAGGAACTCTACCTGCCATATAAGGAGAAGCGTCGCACTAAGGCAACCGTTGCGCGTGAAGCAGGTTTATTGGCTTTGACACGGTTAATCTTGCAAAATGTTTCAGATTTGCAAGAGCAGGCAGTAAACTTTGTCTCAGAGAGCTTTTCTAGTGCAGATAAGGCTTTGGCTGGAGCGGTTGATATTTTGGCGGAGAGCTTGTCTGAGGATGCGAAGTTGCGGGCATGGACTTATAATGAAATCTGGACTTACTCTAGCCTGGTTTCCAGCCTAAAGGATGAGAGTCTGGACGATAAGCAGGTGTTTCAGCTTTATTATGCCTTTTCAGAGCCTGTGCAGAAGTTACAAGGCTATAAGATTTTGGCCATCAACCGTGGTGAAAATTTGGGAATCCTAAAGGTTAGCTTTGAGCACCATTTTGAGAAGATGCAACGATTTTACCAAGCGCGGTTTAAGGTGTTAAATCCTTATATTGAAGCAGCCATTACGGATGCTATTAAGAAAAAGATTGTTCCGGCCATGGAACGTCGCGTACGGGCAGAGTTGACCGAGAGTGCAGAAGATGGTGCGATTCGCCTCTTTTCAACGAATCTGAGAAACCTTCTCCTGGTGCCACCGCTTAAGGGCAAGACCGTTTTAGGGTTTGACCCAGCCTTCCGGACGGGGGCTAAGTTGGCCGTTGTGGATGCCACAGGCAAACTCCTGACAACCCATGTCATTCATCCGGTCAAACCAGCTTCCGCTCGTCAAATCGAAGAAGCCAAGCAAGAACTGTCTCAATTGATTGACCAGTATGGTGTGGAAATTATCGCTATTGGCAATGGAACAGCGAGTCGTGAAAGCGAAGCTTTTGTGGCAGAGCTTTTGCCAGCCCACGATGGTGTGAGTTATGTGATTGTCAATGAAAGTGGGGCTTCTGTTTACTCGGCTTCTGAACTTGCGCGACATGAATTCCCAGATCTGACTGTTGAAAAGCGCTCTGCCATTTCCATCGCCCGTCGTCTGCAAGACCCTCTGGCGGAACTGGTCAAAATCGATCCGAAATCCATCGGTGTCGGCCAGTACCAGCATGATGTCAGCCAGAAAAAGCTTAGTGAAGAGCTGGACTTTGTAGTGGACACGGTGGTTAACCAGGTCGGGGTCAATGTCAATACGGCCAGTCCTGCACTTTTGGCGCACGTTGCTGGCCTCAACAAGACCATTTCTGAGAATATTGTCAAATACCGTGAGGAAAATGGCGAACTCAAGAGCCGTGCCGAACTCAAGAAGGTGCCCCGTCTAGGCGATAAGGCCTTTGAGCAGGCGGCAGGTTTCTTGCGCCTGCCAAATAGCGATAACTTCCTTGATAATACTGGGGTTCACCCAGAGTCTTATCAGGCGGTCGGGGAATTGCTGGCGCTGCTAGAAATTACCAGCCTTGATGAGAAGGCTCAGGAAAAACTTAGAAAACTTGACATTGAAAGCACCGCAGAACAAATTGGTCTTGGTCAGGCGACCCTCAAAGATATCGTGGCAGACCTTCTAAAGCCAGGCCGAGACCTTCGAGATGAATTTGCGGCACCGATTCTCCGCCAGGATGTCCTTGACATGAAAGACCTGCAAATAGGACAGGAGCTGGAAGGTGTGGTTCGCAATATCGTGGACTTCGGGGCCTTTGTTGATATCGGCGTTCATGAAGACGGCCTCATCCACGTGTCTCGGATGCAGGAGCGTAAGCGCGATAAGAAGACAGGACGTCTGCCCCAGCTTCCCCACCCTAGTCAAATCTTGTCTGTCGGGGACATTGTGACCGTCTGGGTGACAGAAGTGGACATTAAGCGCAGCCGGATTGGCCTAAGCCTTGTAAAACCAAAAGTTCAAGAATAGGGAGAGACCATGAAACCATTTTCGACCAAGGACCTGAAATGGACAAGGGAGCCTGCCGTCTATGAGATTGCAGAGGATCGCATTACAATCACGACCCAACCCCATACGGATTTGTGGCAGAAGACTTACTATCAGTTTGTTAACGACAATGCTCCTGTTTTACAGATGGAGACCGAGGAACTTTATTTTTCCTTCACCGTTAAGACGGAGTTTTCAGATAGTCATACCCGCTTTGACCAGTGCGGCGTCGTAGTTTACCTAGATTCGGAAAATTGGCTCAAGGGTTCCATCGAGTATGAAAACGAGACCTATCAGCATCTGGGAAGTGTCGTGACCAATCATGGCTATTCAGATTGGGCGACAACCGCTCTTCCAGCTACTGTTAAGACCATGTGGTATCGTTTGAGCAGGCGGGGGTCAGATTATTGCCTTGAAAATTCTGAGGATGGGATCCATTTCCAGCAGATGCGGATCTGCCACTTGCATGAGGGAACAGAAAAGATTCGGTTTGGGCTCTATGCCTGCTCGCCAGAAGACTCCTCTTTTACAGCAGTGTTTACCGAGATGGCGCTGGGAGAGTGCCAATGGTTAGCCCATGATGGCCAAGCGCCAGACGAGGCCTAGGGTCATGGATTTATTGGCTTATGTTTGCGAGGTATCGCTGGAGGATTTTGGGAAACCATTTGTGCATGAGGCTTTTTGGAATAATCGCTTGCGCAGCACAGGAGGACGCTTTTTTCCAAAAGATGGGCATCTGGATTTTAACCCTAAAATTTTGGATGAGCAAGGCTTAGACGTCTTTCGGAAAATTGTCCGCCACGAACTCTGCCACTACCATCTTTACCATGCTGGAAAGGGCTACAAGCATGGGGACAAGGATTTCAAGGAACTGCTTCAGCGGGTTGACGGCCTGAGGTTCGTCCCTCACCTATCCCAGCAGACTCTGTATAAAACTTACCGCTGTGAAAGTTGTGGACAGCTTTATAGCCGTAAACGCCAGATAGACACTACAAAATACCGCTGTGGCCGTTGCCGAGGGAAACTCTGTTTTTTGGGAGAAGAACTCGCCTGAGCAGATCCAAACCAGCTCTTGTTTCTGAGCAAGTCTAAGGAGATTCTTAGGGGCTGGGTCAAAGTCTTACTTCTCTGGTTGAGGACAATTCTGCTGGTAAATTTCTAAGATTATGGTATAATATACCCTGCTGTGATTTTTAGAAATCAGAACTGAAAGTGAACAAGATGTAATGAAGAAAATTAAAATTAAGGGTAACCGTCCTTTAAAAGGAGAAATTACGATTTCGGGAGCTAAAAACTCGGTGGTTGCCTTGATACCGGCGGCTGTTTTGGCGGATGATTTAGTCATTTTAGATGGGGTGCCACAGATTTCAGATGTGGATAGCCTGATTGATATCCTCAATGTGATGGGGGTCACCGTTGAGCAGGATGGTGAGACCTTGATTATTGATCCTCGTGGCCTCAAAAGCATGCCAATGCCTTATGGTAAAATCAATAGTTTGCGTGCCTCTTACTATTTCTACGGAAGTCTTTTGGGACGTTTTGGGATCGCAACAGTCGGTCTACCAGGCGGCTGTGATTTAGGACCTCGGCCGATTGACCTGCACCTCAAGGCTTTTGAAGCCATGGGAGCGACCATTAGCTATGAGGGCGAGAACATGACCCTCGAGGCTAGAGATGGTCAGCTGCACGGTGCTACTATTTTTATGGATACAGTCTCCGTCGGTGCTACCATCAATACGATCTTGGCAGCGGTTAAAGCCAAGGGCCGGACGGTCATTGAGAATGCAGCCCGTGAACCTGAAATCATTGATGTGGCGACCCTTCTCAACAATATGGGAGCTCGTATTCGTGGGGCAGGAACGGATGTCATTACCATCGAAGGGGTGGAGCGCCTGTCAGGTACCCGCCACCAGGTTATTCCAGACAGGATTGAGGCAGGGACCTACATTGCTTTAGCTGCAGCTGTTGGCCAAGGGGTCAAGATCAACAATGTTCTTTATGAGCACCTGGAGTCCTTCATTGCCAAGCTAGAAGAGATGGGAGTCCGCATGACTGTTTCAGAAGATAGTGTCTTTGTGGAACCACAAGGAGACCTAAAGGCGGTCAGTGTCAAGACAGCTCCTTACCCAGGCTTTGCGACAGACTTGCAGCAACCCTTGACGGCCCTCTTGTTGAAGGCTACCGGCCAGGGGATCATCCATGATACCATCTATGAGAAGCGGGTGGGCCATGTTCCAGAATTAGCCCGTATGGGTGCTGAGATCAGTGTGAAGGGCGATCGAATTGCCTACCGTGGCGCCAGTCCGCTGGAAGGAGCTGAAGTGAAAGCGACCGATCTTCGGGCAGGGGCTACCTTGGTGATTGCAGGCTTGATGGCCCAAGGAGAGACAACCATCACCAATGTTGAATTTATTTTACGTGGCTATTCAAACATTATCGATAAGTTGCAGGCCTTAGGTGCAGATATTGAGCTGGTCGAAGAAGCCTAGTCCTATCCCCTCAGTTTTTGATTTAGCTGAGGGGTTTTGTCACAGACTCTGAGCCAGCCCTTAGCGAAAAAAGTGATGAAAAAAGAATTGCGTCTTGTGATAGGTTTTGTAAGTGGCCTTGCACAGGTTAGGTTAGAAATGGGGGAGATGCTATGTGGAACGCTTTAGCCAAGTGGGCATGGGTTGAGACGGAACGCTTGATTCTGCGTCCTTTCCGTTATACAGACGCCCAAGACCTCTATGCGATTTTATCCGATCCTGACAATACGCGCTTTATTCATCCCAGTCTAGATAGCCTTGAGCTATGTCAGACCCTTTTGGTGGAAGCCTTCATGCGTCAACCTCTGGGGATTTGGGCCCTGGAGGACAAGGCTAGCGGCCGCATGATTGGCTCGATTCGTTTAGAGAATATTCAAGCTAGGACAGGCCAAGCAGAGATTGGCTACTTTTTACACAGAGATTTTTGGCGAAGGGGACTGGGAAAGGAAGCTCTGGAACAGCTGGTTTTCCTGAGTTTTAGCCAATTTCCCTTAAGAAGATTGATCATCAAAACCCATGAGGAAAATAGGGCGAGTCAGGCCTTGGCTGAGAGTGTTGGCTTTGAGTTTGACCGTCAGTACAAGGGGAGTGACCGTTATTCTCACCGTATGAGCCCCTTTAAAGACTACCGTTACGACCGAAAAAATTACCAGTTAAAGGAGACAATATGATTACCATAAAATCAGCTAGAGAAATCGAATTAATGGACAAGGCAGGAGATGTTTTGGCCAGTATCCATGTCGGCCTAAGAGACTTGATCAAGCCAGGCATCGACATGTGGGACATTGAATTGTATGTAAGAAAACGCTGCAAGGAAGAAAATGTGTTGCCCTTGCAAATCGGTGTGGATGGCCATCTGATGGACTATCCTTATGCAACTTGCTGCTCCATCAATGATGAAGTTGCCCATGCCTTTCCTCGTCACCGTCGATTGGTTGAGGGAGACATGATCAGTGTAGACATGGTTCTGGGGTTAGCAGATAAGGCAGATGTAGATGTATCCAAGTTAGATTTTGACAATGTGCCTGCCATGAAGCAAGTGACTCAAAGCTTCGCCGGTGGTGTGGCGGATTCCTGTTGGACCTATGCAGTTGGGGAAGTCTCTGAAGAGGTTAAAGCCCTCATGCAAATCACCAAGGAATGCCTCTATAAGGGAATTGAGCAAGCCGTTGTTGGGAATCGGATCGGAGATATCGGTGCTGCCATTCAGGCTCATGCAGAAGGTCATGGTTATGGTGTCGTTCGTGATTTAGTTGGGCACGGGGTCGGACCAACCATGCACGAAGAGCCGATGGTGCCTCACTATGGCCGTGCAGGGCGAGGACTTCGCTTGCGTGAGGGAATGGTCCTCACGATTGAGCCCATGATCAATACAGGAACCTGGGAGATTGACACAGATCCTAAAACAGGCTGGGCCCATAAGACCATAGATGGCGGGCTGTCTTGCCAGTACGAACACCAATTTGTCATCACCAAGGATGGTCCAGTGATCTTGACTAGCCAAGGAGAAGAAGGAACCTACTAGGAGGTCGAATGTGAAAGCCCTTATCCAAAAAATCCAAAATCACCCCTTTGTTCAGAACTTTCTTCGCTTCTTCCAAGGGGCTGAGATGGATTTGAGCAGTATTGCAGTCGCTTATTACTTACTCGTAGCGATCTTTCCTGTTTTTTTCCTCCTCAGTTCGCTCTTGCCTTACTTACCCATCCAGGTGGAGGATGTCTTGGACTTCCTCAAAAATGCCTTGCCTGGAGAAATTTACGATTATCTCGGCGCTATGGTTAAAAATATTTTGACCAATCCTTCCTCTGGCTGGTTGGGACTATCGATTGCTACGACGCTTTGGACCTTCTCCCAGTCCATGATTATCCTCCAAAAAGCCTTTAACAAGGCTTATGGCATGGAAGATCACCGCGATATGATTGTGGGTCGCTTGGTCGGGATTGTGGTCGGTGTCATCTTGCAGGTCGGCTTGTTTTTGCTGGTGTCTGTCGGTTTCTTTGGCGAGACCATCATTTCCTTTGTGAACCGTTTTGTCGATCTGGATATGAAGGCCTTGAAAGCTATCCTTTCATGGACCCAGCCGTGGATCTTTTTGGGCTTTATTTTAATCATTATGATGCTTTATGCCTTCTTACCCAATGTCCGCATCAAAAAAGTCCGCTATGTTCTGCCAGGTACGGTCTTTGTGGTGGGGGTCTTAGCAGGAACCACCAACCTGGTTTCTCTTTATTTGGACCAGTACATGGATAAGTTTGAAAGCTTCCAGCTGGTTTCTTATGTCTTATTGTTAGTGGTGATGGTCTGGTTTATCCTGATTGCGCAGTTGCTGATTGTTGGTGCAGTCCTGAACGCCAGTTTCCAAGCCCTGGATGAACCTAGTTTTACAGCCCGCCGTGGGACTTTAGCAGGGCTTATCGAAAAGCTGAAAATTTTCAAACGTAAAAAGGAAAAAGGTGTCAAAGGAACGCAAGGGCTATTGGTCATGGATGTTGATAGCACGCTCATTCAGGAAGAAGCCATTGATATTCTGGGCGAATTAGCCGGTGTCGGACCTCAGGTCGCAGCGATCACAGAGAGAGCCATGCAGGGAGAACTAGACTTCGAAGAAGCGTTGAAGGCGCGTGTTGCTCTATTGAAAGGCTTGCCAGAGACCGTTTTTGACCTGGTTTTGACCAAGCTTCACTTCAATGAAGGAGCTGAGAAGTTGGTCGAAGAACTGCATGCCAGAGGCTACAAGGTTGGTCTGGTCTCGGGCGGTTTCCATGAAAATGTAGACCCCTTAGCCAAGAAGTTGGGAATTGACTATGTCAAGGCCAATAAGCTGGAAGTCAAGGATGGTCAGCTAACAGGCCAGGTCGAAGGCGACATCGTAACCAAGACGACCAAATTGGCCATGCTGATGGCCTGGGCCAAGGAAAATAACCTTGAACTATCGCAAACGATCGCTATGGGGGACGGTGCCAATGACCTTCCCATGATTGAAAATGCAGGTATCGGCATTGCCTATAATGCTAAGCCCATGGTGAAGGCCATAGCGCCTTATCAGATTGATACACCAGACCTTTATCAGGTCATTGAGATTTTGGATAAAGTGGCTCAGAACCCTCACGAAAAGGACACTTAAAAGCTTTGATTAGAACTATAAAGATAGAAGCAATTGTGCAGATGGCGCAATTGCTTCTATCTTTTTTGTCAGGAAAACCAGAGATATTTTTGACGAATTTCTCCAAAACAAGTAGAATAAGGGAGTGGGAAAGAACTCCAATAAACGAAAAAGAGTTCGTCTTCGCTATCTTATTTCAAGGCTCAGACCTGAAACTGTCCACTGGACAGTTTCACTCCCACCCCCGCACAGTTGATTAGGCCAGTTTTGGAGCTTATAAAGCGAACAAAACTACCAATCAACCACTGCGTCAAGCTATTTTTTAGAGCATGGTTTCAATAGAGCTGACTTTTTGCCCAGCCTCATTCCACTTCAAAAAGTACTTATTATAGTTTAGGAAAACAATTTTCTTTTCTCATACTTTTCTGAGCTTTCTTATTTCTAGGCTCAGACCTCAAACGGTCTATCCCCAGACCGTTTGAGTAAGTAGCACGGACGCAAGCAACCACCTTCGATGTTTCATTGCTAAATTTTGAGCCAAAGTCTCAAAATCTCCGTCGTAACCTAAGCTAAAGGATCTTAAGTCCACTTCACTTTTTTATTTCTAGGCTCAGTGCTTCAACTGTCCACTGGACAGTTGAACTGCTACGGCGTCAGTATCGCTTTTGCTCGCTATCGCTCGTACTCCACATTTTTCAAGTGGAAAAACTATAATACTCAAAGAAAATCAATCTAGCCTAGGAAACGAAGCTGATGATAGAACTGAGGTTCATTGAAGCAAGTTGACAAGGGCCATCCTTGGTTTCCAAAGAGTAAAAGTCAAAGAAAATTAAAAGCAAGGCTAAGGTGGTGTTTATCGCCAAGTCCGCTAGGGTTTGGGCTAAGAGCTGCACCTGGTTAGCAAGGCGAGTTATAGTCGTGCTGTCGCTGACGACTACCTCCATTTAAGGTTAATTTTCAAAGAGTATAAGTTTGTCAGAGGAGGTTTGTGATGGATCAATACCAATTAGTGATGGATTGCTTAGATAGACTGGGAATAGAGACAGAGCTTGTGGAACATCCACCAGCCTATACGACAGAAGAGGCAGACCGCTATATCGAGGGTATTCCAGGCGTCCGTACCAAGTCCATGTTTTTGACCAATAAGAAAAAGACAGCCTACTATCTAGTTATCATGGATGACCAAAAACGGCTCGACATGGAGAAACTCACGGACCTTCTTGCTACCACGCGTCTGCGAATGGCTTCTACCAATAGCCTAAAGGAGAAATTGGGCATAGAACCAGGTTCGGTTTCAATCTTCGGACTGTTGAATAACCGAGAAAGGGATGTCCAGGTCTTTCTGGATAAGGAAATACTGTCAGAAGACAGAATGAGTTTCCATCCCAATGACAATACCAAGACTGTTTTCTTGTCAACGATAGATATGTTAGATTTCATTGAAAATCAAGGCTATTCTTATCAGGTGATTGATTTGTAGGACTTCCCATAAATGGGTTAGGTTTTTGACATTAAAGATAGAGGCAGGGGCTAGGATCTTCTGCTTTTTTGCTGTCTAATAGTCTTTGACAATCAAAGATAGCTCTTGCCAATTCGCATCGATCGCCTCCGGTTCTATCATCAGCTTGTTTTTTTAAGCTAGATTGATTATAAATACAGAACTTTAGAACGAATCGGCTGAATACAAAAGGGGATAGGTACGATGGTTCTGCCTGTGCACTTCACAAAAGCCTAGCGCTCGGCTTTTGTTATCCGTGGATTTGTGGTAAAATAAGGAGATAATGAATGAGTGAGGGACTATTATGCGGTGTCCAAAATGTAACGGTTTAAAATCTAGCGTGATTGACAGTCGTCAGGCAGAAGATGGCAATACCATCCGTCGTCGTAGAGAGTGTGAAGAATGTGATCACCGCTTCACCACCTATGAACGGGTAGAAGAAAAAACCCTGGTAGTGGTTAAAAAAGATGGTACGCGGGAACAGTTCTCGCGGGATAAGATTTTTAATGGGATTATCCGGTCTGCCCAGAAGCGACCAGTATCCAGTAGCGAGATTGATGAAGTGGTGAACCGAATTGAGCAAAAAATCCGTAGCCAGCACGATGGTGAAGTTGAGAGCGACGTGATCGGAAATCTGGTTATGGCAGAGTTGGCAGACCTTGATGAGATCACCTATGTTCGTTTTGCCAGTGTCTACCGGAGTTTCAAAGATGTTGGTGAATTAGAGAACCTGCTCAAGGAAATTATCAAGGGCAATAAGAAAAAAGGATAAAATTATGCGACCAAACGAGACCTTTTTCTATGTGAAAAACCGACGCACTCATCAGGATATGGAGAGTTTGACGCGCTACTATTTGCCCTTGATCGGCCCTCTGGGATTGTCTCTATATGCCTACCTTATCAGCTTCCAGGATGAGGGAGAAAAGGGCCACTTGTTCAGTGATATCTTGTCTTATCTCAATGTTGGAATGTCTGAATTTGAAAAGAGTTTGGGGGCCCTGACAGCCTTACGCCTGGTTGATTTTGCGCAATTGGAAAATGGTCACTACCGCTTGGTTCTGCATCCGCCTTTAACGGCCTCTTCCTTTTTTGAGCACCAGGTTCTGGTTAATCTTTTGATGAGAAGGTTGGGAGAAAGCAAGGTAGAAAGCTTAAAACCTTCTCCTTTGGCAGCAGCCAAGTCCCTCAACCAGTCCTTGTCTTCTACTTTCAGTCAGGTGGAATCAATCAACATTAAGAAGGAAGAAGGTCCAGAAGATTTTGACTTGGACCATTTTAAGCAGTTGATGGCTCGGGACAATTTACGCTTTGACAAAGAATCTGACGATATTTTGGAACTTTTCCGCTTTTCAGCAAAAGCTCGGAAAACTTGGTATGACACCTACCAGCTCGCTAAGGAAACAGCTGTCGGCCAGGTGATCTCGACCAAGCGCCTCTTTAACAGCTTAGAGGCTCAGTCGGTACCAAATCAAACTTTCTCAGACGCAGAAAAGTCCTTGATTCGCTGGGCAAACAGCCGAGACCCCTTGGGCTTCTTAGCGGATATCAAGCAGGCCAGACAGGCCGTTGTGACAAACTCAGAGCGCCAGCTGATCAAGGAATTGACTCAGCTTGGGCTTCTGGATGGTGTGATTAATGTCGCCCTCTTTTATACTTTTCAAAAGTTAGATAGCGCTAATCTCAATGAAAAATACGCCCTGAAATTAGCCAACGACCTGTCCTATCAGAAGATAGCCAGCGCAGAGGCAGCGATTGCCTATCTACGAGCAGATCGCTCTAAGATAACTGATGCGAAGAGCAAACAGGCCAACTCGAAAAAGACATCAAGCAATGTCCCTGAGTGGAGCAAAGAAAGCTATCGAACAGAGGCGACTCCAGAAGAGTTAGAGAGATTAGAGGCTCTCAGACGTAGAATGTTAGGCGATAAGGAGGTGGAATAATGCAGGCAGTTTCTAGCCAGATGGCCAATCGGCCAACAAAAACAAACAAGACTTATGAGGAATTGAAGGCAGAGATTCTTGCAGACCAGGAAGTTCAAGCCTTTATTACCAAGCATGATATGACAGAGGAAGAAATCCTTCGTTCGGTTTCTAAGTTTTTTGAATTTATCAAGGAGCGAGATAATTACCTAACCAAGTCGGCGGCCTATATTTTAAAGGGTTATCAACCTAAGCTGATCATGAATAAGGGCTACGCTGATGTTAGCTATGAAGAGACTGAGGAACTCCTAGAAGCCGTTTCTCAAAAGGCCATTAACCAGCGTATCAATCTGGTTAATCTTCCCAAGAGCCTTCGCCAGATTTCTGCCAGAGATATGGATTTTAGTGACCCTAATCGCGAAAGTACCTACCTTTATCTGGCTGATTTTGTGGACAGTTACGGCCAGGCTTATCGGCCAGGCCTCTATCTCTATGGCTCTTTTGGGGTTGGCAAGACCTTTGTGATGGCTTATCTGGCTCGCGAACTGTCTGAAAAATGTCAGGTGGCGACCACCTTGCTTCATTTTCCAAGCTTTGCAGTTGATATTAAAAATGCCATCAACACGGGAAGTGTCAAGGCCATGATTGATGAGATCAAGGCGGCACCTGTCTTAGTGCTAGATGATATAGGAGCTGAGCAATTCAGCGCTTGGATCCGTGACGATGTTTTGCAGGTTATCCTGCAACATCGCATGCAAGAAGAGCTACCGACCTTCTTCACCTCCAACTTTAGCTTAGAAGATTTGGAGCGGCATTTTGCCAATGGCAGAGCAGGTGACGAGACCTGGCAGGCCAAACGATTGATGGAGCGAATCAAGTTTTTAGCCCAACCCATGCATCTGAAAGGAGACAACCGCAGATGAACGAAACCATTAAACTCATGAAAAATCATGTGTCTGTCCGTTCTTTTCTTGAGGAAAGCATTCCTGATGATGATTTGACAGCTATTTTGGAAGCTGGCCAAGCGGCATCCAGTTGGAAGAATTTCCAGTCTTACAGCATGATTAAGGTCAGGTCAAAAGAACAAAAGCAGGCTATTTACGACCTAGAACCGCAACCGTGGATACTGACCTGCGATACCTTTGTTATCATGGTAGGAGACCTCCATAGGGCCCAACTAGCGACAGAGAATCACGGAAAATCCTTTTACCCTCAAGGGGTTGAGAACCTTTTGATTACCTCTGTTGATGCAGCTCTGGTCGGTCAGAACATTCTCTTGGCAGCTGAAAGCCTTGGCTATGGCGGGGTCATGATTGGCATGATTCGCCAGTCAGCTGATGACTTGGCAGAACTCTTACAATTGCCTGACCATACTTACCCGATTTTTGGGATTGCCCTAGGTGTGCCTAAGCGTCATAATCCTGTTAAGCCTCGTTTGCCGTTGGCAGCGGTAGCATTTGATGAGGTTTATCAACCGGCAACAGCAGAAGTTATTGTGGATTTCGATCAGGTACAAACAGTCTATGCAGGTGCCCGTCAGACAGAGTTATGGTCTGAGCGAATAGCTCAACAATTTGGTCATCCTGAAAGTCCTGTGACTCAAGAACATTTGATTCGGAAAAAACTTCTCTAAGCGAATCATTCTGTTAACCATTTTTATTGAAAAAATAAAGGAGGCCTCATGGCTTTACCAGTAGTTGCGATTGTTGGACGTCCCAACGTCGGAAAATCAACCTTTTTTAACCGTTTGGCAGGTGAGCGAATTTCCATTGTCGAAGACGTGGAAGGAGTTACCCGTGACCGGATTTATGCCACTGCGGAATGGCTCAACCGTCAATTTTCTATCATTGACACAGGAGGGATTGATGATGTTGATGCTCCCTTTATGGAGCAGATTAAGCACCAAGCGGATATCGCTATGACTGAAGCAGATGTCATTGTTTTTGTTGTGTCTGGCAAAGAGGGGATGACCGATGCAGATGAGTACGTGGCCCGCATCCTCTACAAGACTAATAAGCCCGTGATTCTAGCGGTCAATAAGGTCGACAATCCTGAGATGCGCAATGATATCTATGATTTTTATGCTCTAGGGCTAGGTGATCCTTATCCTGTTTCTTCTGTTCATGGAATGGGGACAGGGGATGTGCTGGATGCTATCGTGGACAATCTCCCTTTACAGACTGAACCTGAAAACCCAGATATTATCAAATTCAGCCTGATTGGCCGCCCAAATGTCGGAAAATCAAGCCTGATTAACGCTATTTTGGGAGAAGAGCGTGTAATCGCCAGTCCTGTGGCGGGAACGACCCGTGATGCTATTGATACCCATTTTACCGATAGTGAGGGTCAAGAGTTTACCATGATTGATACCGCTGGGATGCGCAAGTCTGGAAAAGTCTACGAAAATACGGAGAAATACTCGGTTATGCGGGCCATGCGGGCTATCGACCGTTCCGATGTGGTCTTGATGGTCTTAAATGCCGAAGAAGGCATTCGCGAGTACGACAAGCGGATCGCTGGTTTTGCTCACGAAGCAGGTAAAGGGATCATCATCGTGGTCAACAAGTGGGATACGCTGGAGAAGGACAACCACACTATGAAAAATTGGGAAGAGGATATACGGGACCAGTTCCAGTACTTGTCCTACGCCCCGATCATCTTCGTGTCGGCCTTGACCAAGCAACGCCTCCACAAGTTGCCAGACATGATCAAGACCATCTCTGAAAATCAAAACATGAGGATTCCATCAGCTGTTCTTAACGATGTCATCATGGATGCTATTGCGATTAACCCGACACCGACTGATAAGGGCAAACGCCTCAAGATTTTCTACGCGACCCAAGTGGCGACCAAGCCACCGACCTTTGTTGTCTTTGTCAACGAGGAAGAGCTCATGCACTTCTCCTACATGCGTTTCTTGGAAAACCAGATCCGCAAGGCCTTTGTCTTTGAAGGAACACCGATCCATTTGATTGCTAGAAAGCGGAAGTAAGGTTGAAACGTGATGCAATTTTTTACCAGAAACTTTTGTTCTGGTACTTGGCGATTTATGGCCTACTTCATGTTGGTTGGATGATGTACCTTCATCAGATGGATAGTGAGTGGGGCTTGGTTGTCTATATTCTGATATTTTGGATTCATATTCCCTTGGTTTTGCTTGCTAGTTTCTTCTCCTTTTTGGGGAAACGGTTGAGGAAATCTTGGCTATGGGGCTTGGCTTGTCTTTGTTTTGTCCTGTCAAACGCAGGCTGGATCGGCATGGTCGTCCAAAGTGGTGGAGTATACTATTGGGAATTGCTCTTCTGGAGTCTCACGACCCTGATCCCCATCTATTCTAGCTTTCAACTGACTCGCTTGAGTAAATAGATTAAGAAAGAGAGAAGATTTAGGAAAATTCGTGGTTTTTTCACAAAGCGTGTTACACTAGATAAAAGGAGGGCATTCTGATGAAATTAACGGTTACCTCTTACCAGAAACTCTTATTTCGCTATCTGATTGGGTATTGGCTTATCCAGGTCTTGCTTGCAGTCTTTCTCTTGTTAGTTGAGAGAGGCTGGGGAGGATTTGCCTATGTATGGCTTTTCATTCCCCATCTACCAGTTTTCTTAGTTGGAACGATTTTTTCCTTCTTGGGCAAAAAGACGCAGAATCGCTGGGTTTGGTTGACGGCAGCGATGTTGTTCATCCTCTCCAATGCCTGGTGGATCTATAGTGGTCTGCAAGGAGAAGGCTTCCGTGTGATACTTTATTTCATACCCCTGACCTTTGTCCCCATCTTTGCGACGGTTCAACTGGCGCGATTGACAAAACATTTATAAGAAAAAACATACCTGAAAGTTGAAAGGCTTTCAGGTATGTTTTTTCTTCGATTAGTGCAGGAGGTGCTGTTAGACTTTTATTAAAAATGACCGTTTATGATGAAAAAACGACCATTTATGAAATAAATATTCAAAAAATAGAGAAAAAGACTAAAATAATTCTATAAAGAAGCGAAAAAACATTGAATTAAATAAAAAAGTATAATATAATTGTTTTGTTCAGAATATTTGCTTCTTTCAAAAAATGGAAGGAGGAAACCATATGTTTGATTGGAATAAACTGTTCGGAAGATATAATGGTGGTCGTAAGCCGTAAATAAATTTTAGGAGAATATCTATATGGGGTATCAGAATATAATGGGATTTGCTTCTCTTATTTTACAAATCACGCTGTATCTAGTAACATTCTCTCAAATAAAGGGAGAAAAGCTTGTTAAAAAATTTATATTCTATTTTACAATTATTGAGTTATTTAGGATGTTTATTATTGGAGGAGCTTATTCAGTATTCTTGGTTCCTATAGAATTATATTATTTAAATAAAAAGATTTGTAAGGAGAAGGATATGGAGAAATCAATTTTCTATGCTCTCTATACTTTCTACTTTATCTTTACACTTGTCAATTTCTTTGATCTGTTTTTTAGCGAATTTGTTAATTCATCCATTTTTCATAATCATCAAATGACTTTCTGGTCACTATCTATATTATTGACCTTTTTAACCCATAAAATTTTGTTTCACATATTGAAAATACAGCCTAAATTATTAAGTGATGATGATATTTTTATAAAAGATAAAATTATTCGTCCATTTAATAAGACTTTAAAAATAGCTGTCGGAGTTTTATTGCTTGATTATTACTTAGAAATGTATTTTGATTTTGGCACGGTCTCCCAGTATTCTAAATATCTGATTTTTGCCTATCTTTTCATGATTGTCAGTGTCTTAATTCTGCTTAATAATAAAATTGTAGCTTATCAGGAGGAGATTTTTCAGCGGGAGAAGGAGGAGCAGTATCGGCGCTTGCAGTTGTACACCAATGAGATTCAGACACTTTATCAGACGGTTCGGGGGTTTAAACACGATTATAAAAATATGTTAATCACTCTGAGGGACAGCATTCAGACGGGGGATATTGAGAATGTTAGGTATTTGTACCAAAACATTCTCGTTTCTGCGGATATTAGCTTATCGGAAGGGGAAAATATTGATGATTTATCCCGTCTGGAAAGTCCGGCTCTCAAGAGTTTGCTCTATCATAAATTCAATCAAGCCCGCCAAGAGGGAGTGACCATTCATTTGGAAATCAAGGATGAAGTGACAGGGCTTCAGATGGAATTGTTAGATTTTGTTCGAATTCTATCGATTTTAGTGGATAATGCCATCGAAGCTGCAAAAGAAACAGTGAAACCAGAGGTATTTTTTGCCATCGTCAAGCAGGAGACACGTTATATTATTCACATCAAGAACAGTATTAAGTCCGGCCTTATCCCAGTGAGTCAGATTTTTAAACAGGGCTACTCCAGCAAGGGAAAGGGGAGAGGAGAAGGCTTGTACACAGTTAGTCAGATTATCAAGCGCTACTGTAAGGTAGCGATTGAAACAGAGGTTACTGATCTTTTTTTTACACAGATTGTTTATATAGGGGATAAGTCATGAATGTTTATATTTTAGAAGATGAAATTTACCATCAGAATCGTTTGCAGGAAGTTTTGCAGGAGATCGCTCGTCATTTTGGTATCCAGCTCGAGGTTAAATTGGTAACGGGGAAGCCCGATGAATTGTTGCAGGGGATTACGACTTTTGGAAAGAATCAGATCTATTTTTTGGATATTGAACTGAAAGGGCAAGAGAAGAAAGGGCTTGAAGTGGCGCGTCAGATTCGGGAGAAGGATGATGAGGCGATCATTATTTTTGTGACCACTCATACTGAGTTTGCGGCAATTACCTATTTTTACCAAGTATCTGCCCTGGGCTTTGTTAACAAGGAATTGGAAACCAAGGCATTTACCCAAGATATTGCCAACTATGTTCAGGCGATTATGAAGCGTCAGGCTTTTCTTCAAGAAGATATCTTTGAAATAAAAACGCAGACGCGGCATGTGCGTGTTCCTTTTGAGGATATTTGCTTGATAGAAACGACGGAAATTCCTCATAAATTGGTTCTTATAACGGACAAGCAACGCTTGGAATTTTATGATAGTATCAAGAATATCGAGCAAAAAGAACCTCGCTTGTTCAGGGCTCACAAGGCTTTCCTAGTCAATCCGAACAAGGTCAAGGAAATAGATCCTGCAAATAATGCCCTCTATTTTGCAAATGGTCTGGACTGCCTAGTGTCACGCCGTAAGATTAAGGAATTAAAGAGACGAATGGGGTTGAAGGCTTGAATCTAGGACAGACTGCAAGGCGTGTCAATCAAGCTTTTTGATAAGATAGACGAATAGGTTTTGGAATATTAGATAGTTATCTTAACATGAAATTTCTTTAGAAGGCGATATTATTTAGTTGTTATGGCAATGAAAACCACTAGTAATCAGATTATGAGTATCAGCTCGTTTCCCATGCGCGTGTTGGATACAATCCCTAATTTGACATTCACAAGTCCTAGAAATTATGGTAAAATGAAGGTAATTATATTTGAAAAAGAGGTTTGATGACATGTCAAAGATTTTAGTTTTTGGACACCAGAATCCGGATATGGATGCGACAGCTTCCGCTTATGGCTGGGCTTATTTGGAGCGGACTGCTTGGGGACGTGATGCTGAAGCAGTTCTATTGGGTGAGCCGAATGAAGAGACAGCTTACGCTTTGAATTATTTTGGAGTTGAGGCGCCTCGTGTGGTGGAGAGCGCAGCGGCAGAAGGTGTTAATCAGGTCATCTTGACCGACCACAATGAGTTCCAACAGTCCATTTCGGATATCCGTGACGTAGAAGTGCTTGCCGTTGTTGACCACCACCGTGTGGCTAACTTTGAGACGGCTAATCCTCTTTACATGCGCTTGGAACCTGTTGGCTCAGCTAGCTCGATCGTCTACCGTGCTGCTAAAGAGGCGGGAGTGAGTTTGCCGCGTGAAGTTGCGGGTCTCCTTTTGTCAGGCTTGATCTCAGACACTCTCTTGCTCAAGTCCCCGACCACTCATGTTTCAGACCCTCAGGTAGCAGTGGAATTGGCTGAGCTTGCTGGCGTTAACTTAGAAGAATATGGTCTTGCCCTCTTGAAGGCAGGCACCAACCTAGCCAGCAAATCCGCAGAAGAGTTGATTGACATTGATGCCAAGACCTTTGAACTCAACGGCAATCCAGTTCGTGTGGCTCAAGTAAACACAGTTGACATTGCGGAAGTTTTGGAACGTCAAGAAGAGATTGAAGCAGCGATGACAGATGCGATTGTGGCTGAACATTATTCTGACTTTGTATTGATGATCACAGATATTGTGAATTCAAACTCTGAGATTCTCGCTCTTGGTGCTAACATGGACAAGGTTGAAGCAGCCTTCAACTTCAAGCTAGAAAACAACCACGCCTTCTTGCCAGGCGCAGTCTCACGTAAGAAGCAAGTCGTTCCTCAGTTGACAGAAAGCTTTCTTAATTAACCTTAGACTTAATTAGACAAGAAGAAGTTTTGATAGCAGTCATAATGGGAGTTGTACAAAGACAGCTTTAAATTGAATCCTATCCAATCGTTCAGAATGTATTTCAAATTTTCTTGGAATAAGTATATTTTGTTGATAATTTTAGTCTATTTTTTATCTATTTTTTTAAAAAATGTTTTGCAAATAGGCAAAAACTGTTTTAAAATTGGGTTGTATAGCTATACAACTCAATTTTTTATTAATTAGAATAGGAGTTTTTCAATGTTCAAAAAAACTACTGCGACAGTCATAGCAGGTCTTACATTATTGTGTGGGAATTTGGCTCAGGCTGAAGAAGTTGATGTGATGCGTTCAGATGAAGGAGGGAGCCTAATGTCATTTGAAGGCAATACTTTTATTTTCGGTGGTACTAGTGGGAATTATCATTTTGAATTGGGGGATAACAATTCAGATGGTGGCATTGGTAAAGGATTTGGAGGTGATGTTGTTTTCTATAAGACATTTGTAACCCCAGGTCCTCGAACTTCTGACCCGTGTTTGGGCGAAGGACTTTCTTTATCGCTTGATAATAGTGGTGAAAAACTTCGTTTTGTGAATGGTATTGCACCCGGAGATCGTGGTTCGGAAGGTATTTTAACAGAGAAGCTTGGGGAAGAACTTGGAAATGAAGTTATTTCTGTTCAGCTGGTTGAATCGTCTGGCCCTAGGACATCAGATCCTTGTCTTGCGGAGCAATAATATAAAGATTAACCGAAAATGTGTTTATAATGTCCTGAATAGCTGACGGATCTGTAGAATTAGTTAGCCAAAAACGGATAAACCCTTACTAGGAATGTATCTGATATACTCCCCCTATAGTGGACAGTGAAAAAACAAAAATTCACTAGAAACTATAGAGGGAGTTTTCATATGTCCAAAAGAAGTCCGAAATCAGTAGAGGAAAAATTAGAAGTTGTTAATCTTTATTTGACTCATCACCAATCAATAAGTAGCTTGGTCAAACAGTTTGGTATCACTAATACTACCCTGCGAGAATGGGTTCGCAGGTATGAACAAGATGGTGTAGATGGACTTAAGGAAAGTTGCCATTGGAAGGCTTATAGCCTTGAGTTAAAGGAACAAGCTGTTCGAGATTATCTAGAAGGCAGGGGGAGTCAACGTCAGATTGTGCAAACCTATCACATCTCGGATTCAAGTGTTCTCAGAAGGTGGATAAAACGGTATACTAGTGGTAAACCATTAACAGCTACTAGTAAAGGACTAAGTCGCATGAAACAAGGCCGTAAAACCACTTTTGAAGAACGTGTTGAGATTGTCAATTTCACGATTGCTCACGATAAGAATTATCAGGCAACAATTGCGAAATATAATGTCTCCTACCAACAGGTCTATTCCTGGGTTCGGAAGTTTGAAAAGGATGGCAGTCAAGGACTTCTGGACCGCCGTGGG
>NZ_JBEPLO010000016.1:0-57508 GCF_040545225.1 Streptococcus rupicaprae
CAAATGGAAAAATCGCTACTTTTCGTGGCGATTTTTCTTTTTGAGGCCTTCAAAATAGGCACGGGGACTGGGCTGGGAAACAAGGGGAATGATTCGTACTATCTTGCACCAAGGTTATATGAAAAAGGGACCTCTTCAGGCTCGGTAACATGGTTTTCAGAAACTTATCGAAAAGCCAGAATGGCATTATGCCTCTTCATAATCCCCTTCCCCACTTTGGATTAACTATTACCAAAGCCCTAAAAACTAGATGGCTAGATTCATTGAGCGGTTGTCCATGTTCTTGAAACCGACGCGCTTCCGTATTCCATCTCACGGATGGCTGCTGACTTGCCTTGTCGCCAATCTCCCTTTTTGCTATAATACCAGTAGGATTATTCTCTCAAAATTTGCCTAAATGGAGTTTTTATGAAAAAAGTTACAATCACACTCCACCTTTTGCTCTGCTTAGCTGAATGCATCATTCTATATCTTGCTTATCAACAGGACAATAAGGTCTTGATGCTGGCCTGCCTGATCGGGCTGCTTAGTACAACCCTCTCTCTTCTCAGGGGATTGAAGTCTTCCGAGTAGCTTTGATCTCAGGATTTTTAATATTTTTTAGCTAAATACTTTACCAGTTAATTATTTTGTGGTAGACTAGTCTTATCAGCCTTGTCTGATAAGTTTTTTTAAAAGGAGGACCCGATGGCAGAAAAAACCGATTTGGCTTCAGCCTATCGCAGGCTAAAAAGTCCAAATATCAAAACGCGCAAACGCGCACTAAAAATTATCCATGAGCATAAGCGCCATGGCAAACGCTAATCCCTAAGCGTATTGATTTCTTAACCATTCTATCCCTAAATGGTCAGACAAAAACATCTCGCAGGCTCATCACCTAGCGAGATGTTTTTTAGTATTTGTATGGAAACAAGTCCTAATTAGTCTTTAAAACGACCAGTAGCCAGCGGTAAACTTCAGATATCCCCAGGAATAAGGAAGCTTCAGAGGTCCCTAAAATTCTACCCAATAATTGCGATGTGGTTCTAAAATTACTTGGAACTGTCCTGACACAAATTGCTTGATGGATTCTAGTTCTACTGGGGTTATTGGATGGTTATGAGCATTGTAACGACTTGCGCTCTGGGCTGTCAGAAAGAGCTTGACAGACTCGCGCCCTTCCTCTCTCAGAATTGTTTCAAATCCAAACGTCGATCCTTTTCGCCCTAAGAAGGGTTCCCCTAGGTAAAAAACTGTCTTATGTCTAAGGATATCGTAGGCCTTTTCTTGCGATAACTGGCCTCTGGCAAAAGCATACATAACGCAGAAACTATCGATCACATCCCTCAGGGTCTCTAGGTTATCCAATGGGATCTCCACTGATCCTGCAGGAAAACCATGCAGGATCACGGATCTTACGTTTGATAGCCTTAGAGCATAGTCCCCCGCAATCCCTAAGGCATACATTTTCCCTTGAACCTTATAGACCTGACTTTGCATGTCAAAACTTTCCTGTGTCAGACAAATATGAAGATGGTTATCAAAAGGCTCACCTTCTTGGTTGACCAAGACCATGACCTGATCATCCAAATGGTCAAATAAGTTAATGCTCTCTACCGTAGCTGGTAGCCAAGCTGGACCAGCTGGCTTGGAAAATTTCTTAAAGAAAGAGACCATAGGACGACCTACTTCCAAAAATCATCAAAAACTGTAATCGGTAAATGACGCTTGTGCTCAGTCTTAAGCCACCAATTTTCGATGGTTTCTTGAGCCTGGGGAGAGACTTCCTTGCCTTCCAGGTAATCGTCAATAGCCGCATAAGTGACGCCAAGGGCCACTTCGTCCGCTAGACCAGGTTTATCTTCTTCTAAATCAGCGGTCGGTACCTTCTCATAGAGGCTAGCATTCGCTCCAAGAGCCTGAAGCAAGGTCCGCCCCTGGCGCTTGTTGAGGCGAAAGAGGGGCATGATATCCGCAGCACCGTCGCCAAACTTGGTGAAAAAACCAGTGATGTTTTCCGCCGCATGATCCGTGCCGATAACAGCTCCCGAACGTTGGCCAGCAACGGCATACTGGGCGATCATCCGCTGCCTAGCCTTGATATTGCCCTTGTTAAAGTCAGAAATGGCTTGACCGGCTTCTGCCAAGGCAGTCATCATACCGTCTGTGGCTGGTTTGATATTAATGGTTAGGACCTCGTCAGCCTGGATAAAAGCTAGGGCTTTTTGGGCATCTGCCTCATCCGCTTGTACGCCATGAGGCAGACGAATAGCGATAAAGCGGTAGGCCGCATCACCCGTCTCCGCACGCATTTCTTCCATGGCCAACTGGGCTAAGCGACCGGCCAACGTCGAATCTTGTCCCCCAGAAATGCCAAGAACATACGTTTTCAAAAAAGGATGCTTATAGAGGTATTCCTTCAAAAAATCGATGGTCCGTCTGATTTCTTCATCCGCATCGATGACAGGCTTGACCCCAAGTTGTTTAATAATTGATTCTTGCAAACTCATCCCTGAACCTCCTCACTCTGTTCCTGAGCACGTTTTCTCACCTGATCGATAAATGCCATCTTGTTGTCCCAGACCTCTTGGGCCAAGTCGACAGGATAGATTTGCGGGTTGAGGACTCGTTTGTATTCATCCCAAAGCTCTTCAAAGGCTGTACGGGCGTAAGCTTGGATTTCTTGAAGGGTTGGCAGTTCGTAAACCCGTTTGCCTTTTTCAAAAATCGGAATCATAAGCGGAACTGCCCCAAAGTTTTTCACCGTCTTGTTAATATAAGTGTAAGTTGGGTGGAACATGTAGATCTCATCCATGGCAGGGACATCTGCATCCGCAAAGGTGATATAATCGCCTTCAGACTTGCCTTTTTCCAGACTGGTAATCCGCCAAACTTGTTTTTTGCCGGGCGTTGATACTTTTTCAGCATTGTTAGACAATTTGATTGAGTCAACCATGATGCCTTCGTCATTTTCAATCGATACAACCTTATAAACAGCACCGAGAGCCGGCTGATCATAAGCCGTAATCAATTTGGTCCCAACACCCCACATATCGATTTTAGCTTTTTGCATTTTAAGGTTAAGGATGGTATTTTCATCTAAGTCATTGGAGGCATAGATTTTAGCTTCTGTAAAACCAGCTTCATCCAGCTGTTCACGGACTTTTTTGGAAATATAAGCCATATCCCCTGAATCAATCCGAACACCTTTGAAGTTGATCTTATCACCCATTTCCTTAGCAACCTTGATGGCCGCAGGCATCCCAACGCGCAAGGTATCATAGGTATCCACTAAGAAGACACAGTCCTTGTGGGTTTCTGCATAGGCCTTGAAGGCTTTATAGTCATCCCCATAAGCCTGAACTAGAGCGTGGGCATGCGTCCCAACAATCGGAATGCCAAAGAGTTTTCCAGCGCGAACATTTGAGGTTCCTTGCGCCCCTCCGATGAAGGCTGCACGGGTCCCCCAGATGGCTGCATCCATCTCTTGCGCACGGCGGGTTCCAAATTCCAAAAGGGGCTCATCGCCAATGACTGACTTAATCCGCGCTGCCTTGGTCGCAATCAGTGTCTGATAATTGACAATGTTAAGCACAGCCGTTTCTACCAGCTGGCACTGGGCCAAGGGCCCTTCGATTTGAACAATCGGCTCATTCGCGAAGACCAAATCCCCCTCACGGGCAGACTTGACCGTCAATTCAAATTTAAAATCTGCCAAGTAGGCTAAAAAGTCCTCTGGATAGCCTTCGTCACGCAGGTAAGCCAGATCTGACTCGCTAAAGGTCAGCGTTTCAAAATAATGAACCAAGCGTTCCAAACCAGCAAAAACAGCGTAGCCATTGTTAAACGGTTGCTTTCTAAAATACACCTCAAAAACCGCATGGCGATTGTGAATGCCTTGTTGGAAATAAACCTGCATCATATTAATCTGATACAAGTCTGTGTGTAGGGTTAATGAATCATCAGGGTACATAGGCCTCTCCTTTTCTCATCTGAGACGATAATAACTTTATTATACCATAAAGAAGAGAAGCATATAGGGTTAGGGAACCGCTTGTCGGTTCCATTCATTTCTAGAAGCCATCAGTGCTCATAAACATTCCCAAAAACAATCCCTGGACTGCACAAAACCCCACCCGAACGGGTGGGGAGGGAGATAATCATTAGAGAGGCTTTAAGTTACCAACCACCTTGTCCAAAAGATTTAAACTTATCTTTTGACGTTCGTGTTCCCGCGTCAAGATGATAGAAGAACGAGTACATATTATGATTATACCACCAGTCTCTTTTATCTAACCCTGATTTTAATACAGACGATAACTCTATCACTTTATTTGGATGAGAAGTTTGAAATTCTGTTATGGCTTTGTTTACAGTAATCAATTCATTTTCCTTCACTCTGTAATGAATCACATTTTCCTTACCAAATAACTTATTAAACATTCCTAAATCCAATGATACTCCTGGACCATTAAAATTAACCACTCGTCTCAGCTTAGCTTTAGCTTCTGTTTCAAAAATCTTATCTGCCGCATGATATGCTAGATAGCCACCTAAAGAATGTCCAGTTATATAAAGATTTTCATAGTGAATCCCCCTTGCTTCAAGCATATTTAAAATTTTAGGTACATCTTCCTTAACCTTATCTTTATGCTGATTAAAATTAACAAGAATTTTAGAATCCTCCCAATTTTCGGATCCCCCATCATCCGTACCTCTATAAGCTATAACAAGATTTCTATTAGATTCATCAGCATAAATAATTGTATTATTCCAAGTCCCTATAGCATTTGGATTAAAATATGTTTCAAATGCAGCAATAAATTGGTTATCAATTGAATCTATGAGCTGTGTACTGCTCCCCACAATTCGCCATTTTAAAAATAATTGCTCATCACTAGCACCTAAGTCTAGACCATCAATTTGTCCTAAACTATTAATTTTTTCTCTTTTATCTTTAGAAAGTTTTTGAGGTTTATTACCCTCGTCATCTAAATTCTCAAATACAAACATTTGATCCGGCTTAGCATACGCCAAAGCTGCAAATATCGCCAAATCACGGTCTGAAACATTCCAAACACCAGCTTCTCCTGGTTTTTCATCCTTGTTAAGAATACCATCACCGTCGGAGTCTTTGTTTTGGTAGGCTTGATATTCTTGATAAGCATCATATTCTTGCTTTAGGAAATCTGCTTGTTCATCACTTTCTTTCAAGTTAAAGAGATAACGAGATCCAATGTCAGTTTTTCTAAAGTCTTCAAGATAGTAAACTTTGTCATCCACTAAATCTACACCAAATGTCCAGTAAGATTTTGGAGACCTAAAAATTAGAAACTGATAATCGTATTGATCCTGGAATACCTGATAATTATAGTGACCAGATAAATCAGGGTGTTTCTGAGTCAAAAATTGACGCATCTTATTTTCAGCATTCTGAAGTTGCTCCTTTGTCGGTCTCCAAGTTTTAGGGTAAGATATCCTTTGAATTAATTCTCCATTCCTGGTGACAATTTCGTGCATATCTGCTCTTCGGCTAGAAAAACTAAAATTTCCATGGTAAGTCACAACATCTATATTACCATCATCACGTTTAACAAATCGAATGTCTCCACCACCTGCCAGTCCGGAATTTACATAGTGAAAAATAAGCTGTTTTGATCTATTAATATTATAATGCTCACGGTAAAACTCTGTCCTATCTCCTGTAAGTAAACGATGAGGATAGATATAACCATATTTTTCAGCCATTTTTTCATAGAGCAGATAAGCTTCTCTCGGCGTTAGAAAGTCCGAGATCTCTTTAGCTACCTCTGCTTTTGTATCTGTCTGATACCAGATGAAATCCAATTTTTCCTTAGTTTTATCTCTAATACCTTTTTCAAATTGATTGTAGGCGCCATTGTCAATTCGCTGTGAGTCCGCTTCACCAGGTAACAACTCTGTGCTGTAATACGCTCCTTCTGGGATAAAGTGATGAAGATTCTTACTAGTATTTTTTTCCAACCGGTTCCAGTCAATCCTAATATCACGAGACAAATCGTAATTACTATGAATGTTCCACTTCCTTATCAACCCATTCTCAAAGATATTGATAATCGTCTTATCACCACTATCAATTACCTTCGTCGGCTGTCCTCCTTTGACGGTATAAATGGCAGTAATTCTCTCCAGATGGCTTGTCGGCTCTGCGAGAATCAACTCTTTATTCCCATCACCGTCAATATCGTGGAAGGTGTAAAGGCTGCTCTCTTGTTGATCGATGATTGGCGCAAAGAATTCCTCAGGATTGTAAATCTTAGTGCCAATCCGCCATACTTCGTCGATTGCTGGCGTCGTTTCACGGCTGATTTCATCCTCTGAAATCACTTCTCCATCAAGCAAGGTTCTACGCTTTAAGACGGTTAGGGCACCATATTGACCGGCAGTTTCTAAATACCGTTCCCCCTTTGGCAAGGTATCATCTAAGATTTCCTTCACCTGATTGAATAGCTCTTGCTTCTCACGTACGATTTCTATACTTGTCACTCCCATACCCAAACGGATCACACGAGGTCGACCAGTCGGTGACTCTTCCGAAATCATTTCCTTGTGAACAAGCTCATCTTGGGTATTGTAAAACCAGTTTTCTTGACGAATCTTTTGGGAAATTTCTCCCTCATCTTCCACAATCCTTGTCCCTTTTGACAAGGAGAAGTCTTCGATATAAATCGTCTCCGGCTCCAGTTGCTCTTTGGTCTCAACGGTATCCACTCTTTGATTATCACGAATCACTGAAGTCAACACTTGACTGGACACCTGAGGTTCCTCTGGAGATTTTTCAGTCCTCTTGGTGGATTCTTTTACTATTGTCTCGACAGATACAAGCTCTGAGGTTACCTCAGACAAGTTATGGTCAGGATCTTGTGTCGGTTGAGAAACAGTTGGACCAGTTGGTAATGGTTCCTTATCTTTTTGCCCATCCTGATTTTTTTCGGATTCAGGTCGGGAAGGAGTATCAGCATGACTCTGGTCTTGACCTTTTAGCAACCCTGTCTCTGCTTGAGGAAGCTCCGAATCGGCTGGTCTTGAAACAACTCCATCCTCCCCTTTCAGGTCACTCTTATCTTGGTCTGAGCCAGGAGCTTCTTCCGAGGTAAGTGTCGTATCACTAATAACGTTTTCATTAGAAATTGCCAGACCATCACTGCCTTTTCCCTTATCTGTAGCTACCGAATCTGTTTCCTTCGGAGCTTCAGTCAATGGCTTGTTTCCAGAATCTGTTACTAACGGTGCGTCTTCTCCCTTGTCAACTCGTTCCTGTTCATTATTAGTCAACTGAGGCTCAGAGACTTCCAAATCAAGTCCTGAATCTTGCCTCAACTCATTAGTAGATTGATTAATGTCTATGATAGTTTCAGTTGCTATAACAGTTGGTACAATTTCTGAGCTAGGCTGAGCCGATAGGGTAGGCTCTTCTTTCGTAGCATGGAAAGGAGAGTTGCTATTGGGCGAAACCTGACTATCTGTAGACTCATCACTACCACTCTCTAAAAAATCGCTGATAGCTTCTTGATCATCCCGTGGGAGTTCTGCCACATATTCGACACGGGGAACAACTGTCTCTATTGATGCGTCCGTGTCCTCTAGGACAACATAGGCTTGTGCTACTTGCCCATTATCAACTATCAGACGCGTCCCATCTTGACTAATAAACAAGACATTACCTGCATAGATGAGATCCGCATTGCTAATCTGATTAATCTGGATTAAGACCTGCAAGTCAATCTCTAAAGCCTGGGCAATAGTGGACAAGGTGTCTCCCCACTTAATCAAATATTTAGTTTTATCTTCTGAGGTTTCAATATCCCTCTTTATCTCTTTGACAGTGCGAGCAACCCAGATAGACTGCTGTTCATTTGCTTCAGTAGGTTGAGAAAGCAACAAACTAACTGAAGCCAGACCTGCAACTATGGCCCACTGGCCCGTGCGACGTTTTCGTAATTTCGGTACTTGGTCCATACCATTCTCCTTTTGTTGTTAATACCTTGTGTTCATAAAATAAGCCAGTCTTCCAGTTTAAGGTTTTTGACTAGGAAGGTTGGTTAGAGATACTCCTCTCATCAATCCTCCCTTACTAACCAATGCCTCTAGGGGCTAACTAAAATTTCTCAATTCGGAAGCTATTGCCTGATTTTTTAAGGATGTAATCTCTACGATTGCTTATGGTCTGAGGGGAACGGCCATCCATATAGTGGATAACCGTCGTATAATCCAAACTAAAGGTCACCTGATCATCAGTTTCTGAGATATTATATAAACGATCCGTTCGTGAGTCATAGCGTGCAATGCCATCACTAGCTGACTGATTCTCTATATAGGCTTTAGTATCCACATAGTAAGGATTACTCTCTGACGTAAAAGCTCCCCTAATGTAGCTAGCCGAACGACTAGACAGGGATTGGTTCGTTTTAGCCCGATAATCCTGTAGGAAGGACTCCAGAGCTATTTCCAAGGATTGGCTTTGGGAACTGTTCTGATTGAATTGGTGGCCGTAAAGGCTAACCTCTGAGATAGCTGTATCTTCAAAACGACTTCCTGGATAGACCTTCAAGAGAGTAAGCGTCACTGAAGAGGTGGTCGCTGGTGAGGATAGGGTTAATTCCTGAATTCCTTGTCGATCTGCAAGATCAAATTCCTCCTGTTTTCCATCCGAAAAACTCAGTCGTACCTTCGACGGACGAGAGTTTTGGTAAAAGTGATCATCGTCCTTTTGATAGCCAGGCATGAGGGCAAGCTTGGTAATCTGGTAGGTTCCATTTAGCTGAAGCGTCAGGGACTCTCCCTCACCTTGCCCCTTAACATCCTCTACCCAAGCGGTAGACGCATCTCCGTCAATACTATTTTGAGGCGAATGGACCAGTTGATACTGGGGTTCAGATAAGTAAGAGGTGGCTGAGACCGAACTGATATTGTTTTTCTGCAGCTGTCCTGCTACAGGAGCTGGAGGCTGCTTTTCCTGAGTTTCGGCCTTTGTTTCTTTTGTCCCTTCTTTCAAACCATCTATCTTGAAGTATTCAAAATACTCACCGACTGGTTTAAGGCCTAGGGCCTTAGCTTCCTTTTCATCCAGACTCATTTCAACCTCGATACGGTCGCCGTTGCTTAATTTATCTTTTGGCCTAATGGTTACCTTAGGATTTTCCAAAAACTCACGCGCCTTTTCTGAAATTCCCTCAAACGAGGGTCCCTCCAGCACTTCTACCTCTGCTTTTCCTGATCCATTTTCCCCAGAAGCAGTCACGGCAATTGCATATTCTGAGAGATCGACCTCCTTACTGCTCAGCCTATTGCCCATCAAAAACCAAGAGCCAACAGCAAGCAAGGGAATCAAGATTACGAGTCCATAGAGCCACTTTCGTTTTTGTCTTTTCTGAGGAAGTGGCGCTAGGAAGGGTTGTTTGGCCTCTTCTGAGGCAGGCATCTCTTCAAGCGCCTCCTCTGGTTTTAAGCCTTGATAACTACCATCCGAAGCCTCCACATCAGTTAAGGGGTGAAAAAACTCGGCGCTCTCCTTCGTTTCTTTCTGAGTTTCTAGGGCTTGCTCCACACCTAAATCATTCGTCAGGCGAAAGTCTGTCTGACGTGCCGCTTGAAATTCCTGCGGGTTTGGATTGCGACCGTGCATGGCTTGGAAGAGCTCTACCCAGGACTTACTAGGATCAAGGAATGCTGGTTCTTCCGAAGATGGCATCACACTCAGACTTTCCTCTGGCTGTGGTTCAAGAGTTTCAACCTCAGTAGACAGGATGGATGCTGATACTGGAACATCGTTCACTTCTTGAGGTCTTAGGTTAGGCAGGACGAAGCCTGTCTGACGTGCTTCTTGAAGTTCTTCTGGATTTGGATGACGCCCTTGTATGGCTTGGAAGAGCTCTACCCAGGACTTACTAGGATCAAGGGAGGCTGGTTCTTCCGAAGATGGCATCGCACTCAGACTTTCCTCAGGCTGGGGTTCAAGAGTTTCAACCTCAGTAGACAGGATGGATGATCGTTCTGATACTGGAACATCGTTCACTTCTTGAGGTCTTAGGTTAGGCAGGATGAAGCCTGTTTGACACGCTTCCTGAACCTCTTCCGGATTTGGATGACGGCCGTGTATAGCCTGGAAAAGCTCTATCCAGGATTCTCTTGCGGCAAGTTCTGCCGACGAATCCGACGATTGATCTGGACCAAAATGTTCTTGGAGTGCTGGCTCAGACGACTCTGCCTGCGTTGGTACAACTGATGCGGTAGCTAGAACGTCTTCGGATTCGTAATCCATCAAGCTGTCCAGGGCAAAATGGTTTTGCTTGGCTTCTAAAAATTCCTGAGGCTGAGGCTTGCGACCATGGAAGACCTGGAACTGTTCTACCCAGAGTTTGACAGCATCTGACTCTTCACTCTTTTGAAAAGTAGGCGAATGCCTGTCTTGATCTGATAGACGAAGTCTGTCTGACATCGACGGAGTATTTGCAACTTCCAGCGAGTCTAAAAACTGATGAGGTTCCACTTCTAGTTGCTTAAGAGGCTCCTGTGGAACTAATCGCTCTCGAATCGCTTGATTTTCCTGCGGCGGTTGAGCTAGATTCACCTGACTTGGACTAGGATTTGGCTGAACAAGCTTGTCTATTTCTCGTCCCATGGTGTCAGAAAAGTCTTGAATCGCTCGCCCCAATTCCTCATGACCCTTAAATGGATTTGTAGCAAGTGGTTCTCTTTGGTAAAAGTTCCCTTGTTCCGCCTGACTATCGAACCTATTTTGAGGCCGTTGGCGGAAAAAGAAGTGATCAGGCTTATCGGTTAACAGACCGTCAGAGGGTTGAAGAGCAACATAAATTGCAAAACAGCATGCTACAACATTAATCACTGGGATAAAACCAGCTACCGCAAGAACGAGATACCCCTTAACGGTCAAACCTGCATCTCGAGCACGACGCACCGCTTGAGCCACTGAGGGCACGAAAAGTAAAATGCTGATGATTTGAAAAAATCCAAAACCTACTCCCACGGATGAATTACTATAATAATTATAGTGATTCAAATCACTCATTAAAGACAGCCAGGATAATATTTGAAAAACAGTATATAAAATAATCAGACCAATAAAAGAGTAAACATAACCTCTCCTTGTCGTATATCCCTTAAACGAAAAGACTCCCTTAAAATAATCCACATTGGCACTCCAAAAAGTAGGCTCATTCTCCCGCTGATTGATAAAATAGTTTTCCTCCATTTTTACCCTTTCTCTCTATAGGCATCTACATAATAGGATGATCTCTTGCGTCCGCCCTTATAGTTTTTCTTATTTTTCTTGAGGATGATTTCCCCATGTGGTCTGCCGTCAAAAGTTAACACGGGGACTCTGATGGTATCTCCTTTTATTTCCCAGTCCGATACTGGAGCTGCTTTTGGAAATGATCCTGCGTGCCCTGTGTGTCCCATCGTCAAGATCAGTTGCTGATCTCCTTCAAAATACAGCCACTCCATCCCGCTTGATGCGCTTTGAATTTCTTCCAAATCAGAGATGGACAACTCCGAAGCCTTACCTGATCTCCTCTCAACAGAGCCTAAATCATCCAAGACCATCTCCAGAGAGTAGGTTTCCCTGTAATGGGTATTGTAATAGTCCAGCACATCTCTCATATCCAGTCGGTGAACATTGATATTATCAGGGTAGGTGGAAGGAAGCACTAATTCTGTCGGCACAGAAAAGAGGAGCCCTCCACCAATAAGGTGGGTTCTGATAATCGCTTTCGCTTCGCCGTGCTCTGCTCGTCTGTAAATGGCATAAACCCCATCTGTCCCATTCATCACCGTCAGAATCATGTCCTCCTCGGCAGTGAGGTACTCCGAATCCTCTCCATACCAGGTCGGTGAATACCGAGAACCTTTTGGCACGTACTTGTAATGAATGGTACGAGTCCCTCTTGACATTGCCACTACATCCATAAGGTGATTATCTTCTGCCCTAGTCCGGAAATATTCTGTCTCATGAATATCGTCAAGCTTACGTGTCTCACCCGTTCTCAGCCCCTTGAATCCAGGTTCCTCTCCTCCCAGGCCTGTTTCAGTGATGAACCAGAGATCTCCTAAATCAGACTCCCAATAGCCCAAGACACTAGAATAGTCTCCACGGTCAATCTCCTCTTCTTTCATAGTCATCTGAGGATCTGCCTGATCTTTGGACTTGGCTTTCTTGGTTTGATTGGTCTGCTTCACCGACTGTGAGAGAGCTTCAAAACGTAGTCGCCGCGTTTGAAACGGCTCTGGAATCATCTTGCCAAAACCACGGTCAATATAATCCTTATGGAGTCGCAGAGTCTCTTCTTGGCTATAGACTTCCCCAGTCAAGGCATCCTTTAATATTTTTCCGTCACTCTCGTAGTGATCAATCAATTCTAAACGTCCGTCTTCAATTTTCCCAAAATAATGAGCTACTGTAGAGGCACTAGCTTCCATATAGTAATGGATTAGACCATCCTTATAAAGATTAAAACCTGACACTAGATCAAGCGAGTAAGCCTCCAATTCTGAGAACATAAGGTTGACCACTTGATTCTGATCATAAGTGTAAATGCCCACTACTCTATGATTCTCAGAATGTTTATCCGCAACAATCAATTCTACAAGGCCATCTCTGTTGAGATCCTCATAAGCATAGAAAACAATGTCCCCGTACCTCTGCTTATAGTCAGAGAACCATTTTACCTGGACTTCATTAAGATGATGAAATGCTTTAGCTTCTGCTTTTTCTATAGGCAGCTCTATCACCTGCGCATACTCATCCAGAACACCTTGATAAGCGCGTTTGAGGGCCTTAAAGGAGACTTTCTTCGCCTGTTTTTCCGAGGAGGTCAAGCCCTGCCAGAAACGCTTGAGACCATTTTTCACCCGGCTCCACAGGGATTCCCTTTCCGTCTCAACTAGGTTTTGTTCAGTCTCTGAATGCTCTTCTATTTCCTCTTCTTCAGCTTCTTCTGCAAGCTGTCCATCTGATTCTAAAGTGGAGGCATCAAGAAAGTCGGAGGTGTCCAAAATATCCGCCTGCTCTGCTATTTCCACAATCTTCCTCACGCCAACCGAAAAATAAGGGGCCGTATCTGGGTGAGCTTGAACAAAAGCTTCTTCGCTGTCATATTGTTTGGTCGTACCGTCCGTAGCAGTGACAGTATAGGTAATCGCATCAAAATCAGGCGCACGATACTCTTTGTCGACAGAGAGGTGTTTTTCCAACTCAGAGCCACGCACCTGCATCCGATAAAGAGTCGCTCCAGAGAGATAAGCACCACCAGAACCCGCGTTTACGATAAACCCATCTCTGAAAATTTGAAGATCTGACCGGTATCCCGTTCCTCCTACAAAATGAACCTGAGAACCATCAAAACTATAGAAACCGATGATTTTCTCTCTAACAGCATCAGTGACCACCAACTCCTCCAGACCATCGCCATTGGTATCCACAATACCGTAGTAAAAGTTTTGCTTAGTCCGGAGATCCTCCATCACAAGGTGTTCCTGATTTAAAAGTGGTTGCTCTTCTAAGTTTAATTCACCCTTGATATAGGCTAAATGGTCCATCAGGACAGCCTTATAGGCCAAACGTGCTGCACGATTTCTAGCTCGAAGAGAAAAGAGCAACTTATCCTCTGCTAAAATCCGATACTGGGAGATGTCATCCACTAATTTCTGATAGTTGTTTTCCACAGGACTGCCATACAGACCTTTGAAGTCATAGAGTTCTTGGCTAAGGTTCTTCTTCCCTCCTTTAATCTGACACTGTCCTGTCTTCACATTATAGCGAACCTTGATTTTTTTCTGACCCTCCAAACAGGGACAACTAATTGTTGCCGTGACAATATCACCTTTTTGTGCTATATCCTCAAAGAGGAAAACCTCATAGGCATAACCTGTTGCGATCCCAATACGGTTAATAATCTCTTGGAGTTCCGGAAGTTGCGCCAATTGCTTGTAGCGTTCAATCGCATGAAGCCAATTGGCCTTGGTTGTCTCAAAGACTAGCCAAGACGGACGATCTGCTTGCTTTAAGGCTGCTGGCAGCTGAGAATCCTCTGCACTGGCTACTGCGTAATAGCAGAGCATGCGGAGATAGTTCAGAGCCACTTTAACTTTTTCAGATGTAGTTCCAAATAGTTTTTCAAGCACAAAAGTATGGGTATAAATCAACTTAATAGTGGCCAGATTGCCTGCCTTGATTTCCTTGAGCAACTTTCCATAGAGCTTCTGGAGAATCGCTGGATAGACTTTAGTATCACTATAATCCTCACGAGGAAGGTCTAAAATCTCTTCCTTGGACAAGACCTTATCAAACCCTGCCAAGAGATCTGTCCACTCTTCTGATAAAAGACTCTGTTCCAGCTGTTGAATCGTTGCTTTTTTCTGTGCCACTTCAGTGGCTGAAAAATCCTTGAGCCAGTCCACGATGGCTCCCTTCAAGGCATCACCAATTTCTTTTTGGAAATCTTTAAAAGCTTTCTCGATTGCTTTTTTCAACCAATCGTCTGAAATTTTTTCCTTCTTCGTTGTCTTTTCAGTGATGGCTTTTTTTAGTTGTCCCATCAGTTTATTGGCTTCTGAGTCGGTTAGGCCAGTCTCAGACTTGATTCCATCAATCAGTCCAACTTCATTTTGACCGACTTGGACACTTTCTTGATCCAACTCGATCCCCGCTCCTTCTAAGAGTGCATAAATCCCTGCCAAAGCCCCTTCACCAGATACCTCATTAACAGAGGCAACACGTACTAAGACGTCAGTAATCCCTGACGTAATAGCAGCATTTTGGAAGGTCGCTGACGATACCTTGGTAATCTTGGAAGGTGTCACAATCTCTACCTGCACACCATAGCCTTTGTCCATAGGTTTGATGTAAGCACTCGAAAAAATCTGAGCACCGGCATCAACATCATCAAGGTATTTGGCAATAACCTTACCATCAACCCTTAAAATATCCTCGTTAGCCATGCCAGTATCACCTAACAAACGTTTGGTTTCTGTCGCTTGTTCCTCAGTCAGAGAGTGACCAATAGACATCAAAGGCTTGTCCAACCGCCGTTCAGCTGCATAAACAAGATCCGTCCCAAAACCTGACGGCATCTGTAACCTAACAACTCCTGACAAGCCCACACTACAACAAGTCAGCAATAACAACCATTTTTTCATTCTCTCCTCTTCCCAAGCAAGATTCTACAAACACGCGCAAACCTCGCCAAGTTTTTTTAACAGATAATGCACAAAGAGAGAGGCAAAAACCTCTCTGATTTTTAAGTTACTCTCCCTGAACACCTATGTGCTGCCAGAAGTGGTAAAGGTCATGTTTCTTAGAGGAATCAGAAACTGTTTTTATTTCAAGTTTCCTCTCGTTTTTTTGAGGACCAAAACCAATGGAACTTAGCATCTCCCCAGAAATAACATAATTAATATTGTTCCCCTCATAAGCTTTATTATGCTTCATCCCAAAAACTCCAAGAGCGTTAAAGGTTACTGTTTTCTCTATTTTTTGAGAAAACAGTAATTTCTGCTGAAAGTATTCGTTTGAAATAAGGGATAATCTCCCCCCTAAGGAATGACCTGTAATATACATTTTTACATTTTTATTACTGAGATTTAATTCAGAAGCAAGGCTATGTGCCGTTTGACGAGCATAGACATCTTGAGCATGTGAGCTATCTTCATTTTCAAATAACTCAAAACGACTCCAACTCACTAGTCTAGAAGGTAACAAACCTCCAAAATGTTCACCCCAATCAATAGCATCATTAGTTCCACGATAAGCTAAAACATCCGATTAACTTTAACCACTTAAAAAGAAACTGTTTTTGCTTTTCCATATCTAACTACTCTAATGACAAACTCCAGCTTACTGCCGCTCCAAGACCAATTGCTCTGGTGCAAAAGACAAGACATTATCTGTCTTCAGTTTTAAAACAATATGATTCCTGTCTTCAACCTCTACACTATATTCTACATTTCCACCTGTCAGGTGTGTACCACTAAGGGTGTAGTTCCCATCTGCATCAGTGCCTTCTGATAAGCTATAACTCCCATTTGGACCATCTGGAAAACCAAACAAAGTCGGGCTTACCTCGCCATCGTTAAAGGATACAATCTTTCCCCCACTACTACGCCACATGCCTTCAATTGAGAAGGATGACGAGCAGGCAGACAGAAAGAGAGTAAGACCTAATGCGATACTTAAAATAATTTTTTTCATTGCAATCTCCTTGTAAAATAAACTTGTGAGGATTTTTAATCCCAAGTTTTAACAAATTAATAGCTTGACTATTGTAAGTTTTTTTCAGAACAATAGATGTTGAAAAGGTTGCTTTTTGTACAGAAACTATAAAGTACTACCGCGCTACCTTTGCCAACAAAAGGAAGATATCACGTGGGCTAATTCCTATCTTTATACTCATTGCTAGACTCAGCACTAATTTTCTCTAAAACACTTATTGTTTATTCCTCTTCCGACTCAACATAATAATTATCCGGACGTTGAGGAGCATCCGTTGGAGAAAAAGCTGTTATTACAGATTTGCCTCCATCTTTCCATTCAAATACTAGACTGTCACCGCTAAGATAAACATCTTCTTCAGTGCTTGGAAGAATAGGGTTTTCCTGAGAAAATTCATTAAAGTCTATCGCTACACCATCACTAAGTGCATAAAGCACATGGTCATCAACCTTATAAATTGTATTCATGAAAATGCTCCCATTCTTAGAATAAAAATCTTTTTCAGGAAATCGTCTCAAATATGCCAAGGCATCTTTCCTGTTTCGTTTATAATTCGCTACAATACTTTTAGCATCAACACTTCTTTCCTTTCTTAAATATTGACTCTCTTTCTCGGAACTAATATATCTAAATCGATCGTCTTCTATGATGTTATCATAAGCAGTTGATCCGTCTTCGAATTTCCATTCCCAACTATCGCTATAAATGCTTTTTTCTGTATCAATAATGATAGTTCTCACATTAGTGCTGCCACTTGGATACTGTCGCTCAGCCTTTATGCCAATCAACCCCTGATCATTAGGAGTAGTGAACTTGGCTAATCGCTCAATAAACTCTTCTTTGGCACCTTTGGAAGCCATGTTCGACTTTAGTTGATCAATAAGCTGACACCCAGACAGCAGGCATACGAGACTGAAAAAACTGAAATAGGTTATTATCTTTTTCATACCTGCTCCTTTAACAGTTACAGCTTAGTTCGCTTATCACTCTGGCTTATCTGCTCAGCTTCTTTTTCTTTTTGCCTGCGATAGTTTTTGTAAGTTTGTTCTGTCTTATCATCCAAAAAATTGATTCCTTTTTCCATCAATGTTAGGAGGCCATATCCAATAGCCATCAGAACAATAAAAGCTAACCATTCCATAAAAATCTCCTACCCTATTAGATCAATTTTCGCTCTACTTCAACATCTGGGTCTAATTCCTTTAGAACCGCTTCAATATGGGTCAAAAAGATATTATAAGGGAGACGATAGAGTTTTGTTGCTTGGCTATCTCCCTTGAGACAGGTTACAGCAACCTGATAGATCTTTCCATTTTTTTGACTTCCTTCTTGGAAAACAGCTTGAAAAGCCATAATAGCTTCTAAGTTACCCGTCTCCATAAAGAGTTTCTCCTTTGCAATTCCAACATGCCATTTCACTAGATGTTGCTGTAAAAAAGATAGGTCTATTCGTTCTAAGACCTGGCCTACAGGAATCTCACGGCTCAAATAATAGGTATGCAATTGTCTCATCAAGTAAGGGTCTCTCTCTTTAGCTAAACCTTGTGAAATACAATCTTTTTCCTTCTGTTCAAGTCCTGGTTGCACAAAAACCTTTTGGGCAATCCAAGCAATTCCCCCTACAACAACGAAGACTATCCATAGCCACAATGGTAAATACATCTGTTCTCCTCCTTCTCTTAAACCAATTTTGCTAGCGCCTTTTTAAAGTCTTCTTCTCGACGCAACTGATAACCTGCTCCACCAACCAAGAGCACTCCTAGGATAAGGCCTCCTATTTTTTTATGCCTTAGCCAATTCTTCATTGAGAAATTTGAGCTCTTCATGCTCATCTCCGTACATCCAGTTATAGGCTGTGTTCATATCCTCTTCTCCAAAGAAGTTGTATTGGTATTTATCTGGCAAAAAGAAACTACCAGCTGTGAAAGCTTCTCCATCATACCAATAAATTCCTGCTGAGCTAAAGCCCGAATGAAGGAAGATACAAATACCCGCTACCAAGCCTATCACCAATAAGCGCGACTTTTGGGTCAAACTGTGCCAGAACTGTCGTAGTTGTTCCATTCCTTTTCTCCTCTAAATAAGTTTATGGGGATATCTCAATCCCAAGTGTTACTAATGTTATTGCTTAACTATTGCAAAGGCCACTTTGAACTAGTTCAAAGCAACTAAGATATGACTGTCACAGATATGATTAAACCGTTGTACTTGACTTGACAAGTGGGTCTAGAAAATCAAAGTTACTCAACTTTCCTAGACTTTGTTTGCCTAAACACCTGACACGTCTATTTAAATCTTATTTCTCTAAGACATATTTTTATTCAACTTCAATCTTACCAGCATATCAAAACGTTTTCTATACTTTTTTGACATCACTTTTTTTGTTTTAAAAAGGAATTGTTTTGTTTTTTTTGATAAATTTACTTTTTAAAAGTTAACTTCTAAATACCTTGTTTTAAGCACTATTTTATGATATAACATGTGTATAGACCAATGCCGAAGGGGGAAATTGTGGAAACCAATAGACTCTGCCTTAGCAATGTTTTGCAAGCAATCATCCTAACTAACAAAACCGAAGAAAAACATTTTGGCTGGACCACTCAGGAAATTGCTATCAATGAACTGTTTCAACTTTTTGGTGTGCAAACCTTAAAGAACAATTACTATGTTCTACCACCTCAGTGTTCTCTTTACTTCCAACAAAGGAAAAATATTCCGACAAGATTAAGGCGTTTTTTCTATCAAAACAATCATAGTCAAGAAAGCCTGACAGCTATTAGTCAAGAACTGCAAAAAGAGAGAAATTTTCCCACAAAATTAGTCGCACAAAAAATCAGATGCTTAACTTTTGAAAAACATCATATTTTGGAACCTGATGACCCTAAAATTGATTCTGATTTTTTATGCCAACTCATCCAGCAACAACGATATGCAGACTATCTAACTTGGGTATTCTTTTACTGTCTGACTAGGCTAAGCAATACAGAAACCTTCTCCAACCACGACCTACTGAATTCTGAATTTATTCAACAAGACTTTTTAGACCAGATTCAACGAAAGCAATTCTACGAATTTTATCACCACGATATCGTCGTTATTCCTCGAATGGCGCAACGAAATTTCAAAATTATCCACAAGAAATCCTACCAAACTTATTTTCCTAAACCCTCTGAACCACAAAAGGACTATTTTGAGTTTAAATATTCTTTCACCCAAAAAGAACTCCTAGAAAGTAGCCGACTCACTTCCTTGATCATCAACGGTGTTGAATATATTTTGGAAGTTGAAGCTGAGGAAAGATATGTCGAAAATGACAAATATCCCTATAAAGTCTTCTACCGACTACGGTCCTTTGCTCATCAAGACAGTTACTTGGTGCAGACCGAGCACGAATATATCGCTCCGTTTCCTATTCGGATTAAACATTTTAAGCTGTTGTCGCCAGCTAAACAATTCAAGTGCAATGTCAGAATCCAATCTCACCAATCCCATAAATTTGTTCTGATTTTAAAACAGTTTGGGGACTACAATCCTAATAAGAACAATATTGATATGACTGTCCCTAATGCTACCATGTCTTATTTTGAAAATAAAAACTGGACTTTCCCATCATCTGGTTATTCTTATCTCATTAAACCCAGAGATGATTTTTGGCAAGAATGTCTTCCACTAGCCCCCACATCTGAAGCAGAAGATTTCCCTAAAGCCTACTGACATATAAAAAGCTTGAAGAGTTCCCTAGTTTGGTCTCTCTTCAAGCTTTTCTTATTCTATTTGAAAACTTATCAACCCCTACTCATTTCAACACGGAGTATTGATAGTTCAATAAGCTTTTTATCCTTGCGCCACAATGTACTGATAGGCTTGTTGGCCCGCGATAGCCCCGTCCCCGACGGCAGTTGTGATTTGCCGCAGGTGTTTTTGACGAACGTCTCCAATGGCAAACAGGCCAGGTCGACTAGTCGCCATCTGGTCATCCGTTAGAACCCAACCGGCTTCATCGGTTACCCCCAGATCAGCGACCATTTCACTAACCGGATCAAGCCCAACATAGATAAACACACCCCCACAAGCCAATTCAGATAATTCTCCCGTCTGGGTATCCTTGAGAAGCACAGATTCAACTTGGCGGTCGCCACCTTTTATTTCCTCAACAGTCTTGTTCCAAGCAAAAGAGATCTTGCTGTTGGCAAAAGCACGGTCCTGGATAATCCTCTGAGCCCGAAGTTCATCTCTGCGATGGACAATGGTCACCGACTTGGCAAATTGAGTCAAGTAAATCGCTTCTTCGACCGCCGAATCCCCACCACCGACAACAACCAAGTCTTGATCACGGAAAAAAGCACCATCACAAACCGCACAGTAAGAAACACCCCGGCTGTTGTATTCTGCTTCTCCAGGAACACCTAGATGGCGGTGGTTGGCGCCTGTCGCTAAAATAATTGTCTTAGCCTCAAAGGTTTCTTCCTCGGTGATAACACGCTTAACACGTCCATTATCTTCGATTTTTTGGACAAAGCCGTAGAGGTTATCTACTCCGAATTTTTCTAGAGGTTCATACATCTTCATTGAGAGTTCAGGACCTGAAATCAAATCAAACCCTGGATAGTTTTCAATATCAGCTGTATTGTTCATCTGGCCACCAGGTACCCCGCGCTCTAACAAGCCAACCTTGAGATTAGCTCGCGCTGCATAGAGCGCAGCTGTCATGCCCGCAGGGCCCGAACCAATAATCAACGTATCATACATATCCATCTTCCTTTCTGTTGTTTAGTGGTCATTAAACGCTAAACATTAAAATCAATCCCATCGTCGCAAAAGATAAGATGGGAATCACCATAACCGCGACCAAAAGCATCTCGTAGAGGGCTGTTCGACGCGTTTTTGTCGCTTTCGTTTTCTTGCCAATTGATTGACCCATCAACCAAATTGATCCAAGCAGTAACACCACAAGTGTTGTCACTAAAAGGCTTTGAAGGTAGAGACTCAAAATCCTGACTAACATGCTTCTCCTTTCCCAGCAAAAGGGGGAAAGAGCCTGTTGCTCACCAACAGACCCTATTTCCTCTATTATATCATATAAAGTTGCGTTTGTAATTAGAAAAGAAAGCCTTAGTCCGTTCTTCCTTGGGGTGATTAATCAACTGGTCTGGCGTCCCTTCTTCGATAATATGCCCTTTATCTAAGAAAAGAACCCTGTCTGCCACTTGCTGAATGAACGCCATATCGTGACTAACTAAGATCATGGTTTGGCCGGACTTAGCCGCTCTTTCGATTGATTTCTCAACTTCACCAACCAATTCTGGATCAAGCGCGGATGTTGGTTCGTCCAGCAATAGAACGTCTGGTTTCATTGCCAAAGCTCTGGCAAGGCCAACCCGCTGTTTTTGACCACCAGATAAGTGCCGTGGGTAATGATTTTCACGGTCTGTCAGACCAACCTTGGCCAATTCTTCTTTAGCCAATGCTGTCGCTTCACTATCGGACATCTTCTTAACGACTTTGAGCCCTTCCTTGACATTGTCTAAGGCTGTCCGACGGCTAAAGAGATTAAATTGTTGAAAAACCATAGACAATTTACGACGCAGGGCTAAAATATCATCCTTATGAATGGTCTGAAAATCTACAGTGAAATCATCAATGGCCAACTGGCCGCTATCTGGTTTTTCCAAATAGTTCAAGGATCGTAGGAGGGTTGATTTCCCTGCCCCTGACGAACCGACCAGGGCAATGACTTCCCCTTTTTTCACTTCAAAGCTGATATCATCCAAAACCTTTTGGCCTGAAAAAGTCTTGGTCAAATGCGAAATGGTTATCATTAACGGTCCCCCCCTTTCGTGTTTAAGGCAACTTGTTCAGGCGCTTTGATGGCCATCCGCCGCTCGACAAAACGTCCTAGTTGCTCAATCAAGATATTAACAATCCAGTAAACGATAGCAACAGAAATAAAACGTTCAAAATACCGGTAGTCACGTCCACCCAAAATCTGAGCTTGGGCATAAATTTCAACAATCCCTGCACTAAAAGCCAAGGAAGTCCCCTTGGTCAGGCCGATCAAATTATTGATCAAGGTCGGCGTAGCAACAACTGCAGCGTTAGGAATAATCACACGGCTATAAACTTGAGCATTGGTCATGCCAAGACTCCTAGCCGCCTCTACCTCACCTGGATCGACAGACTCTATTGCTGCCCGAATCGTTTCACTGGCATAGGCTGCTTCATTAAAAGCAAAGGCGACTACGACAAAAAGGTAAGCTGGCACATCATTGATGTTAAAGCTGGTTCCAAAACGGGCATTAATGGCCTTAAGCATCAAGGGAATGCCGTAGTAAGTCAACATCAACTGAACCAAAATCGGTGTCCCCCGTAAAAATGAAACCATAAGAGCCTGCAGGCGGTAAAGAACAGGGACCTTGTTAATTTTAACGATAGCAAAAATCAGCCCTAAGATGAGACCAAAAGCGGCACCTCCCAAGGTCAATCCGATAGTCACGGGTAACTTGGCCACAATCTGTGGTAAGCCATCAAAGACTGCTCGTAAATTAAAAATCTTCCCGTCGGGAATCAAGGTCATCAAGTCCTTGTACCAGTCGGGGGTTGCTGTTAATAGGGTAAAAACTGTCATGACAAGTCTCCTTCTAAAAGGTGCATTAGGTTCATTGTAACACAAAAACCATAAAATCAGGCTGATTGGCGTCTTAAAGATTTCCAATCAACCTGATAGGTATTTCTTATGACAACTCACGCATTATAGCCCAACAGGAGGAACACTAGATAATAGTATATCAAGAGGGCCAATATTACGGTATATAAAATGAACAGATAACGTTTGAAGTGCCTTGGAAAGTCTAGTTTTGACTGGTTCTTCACCAAAGCAACTCCCAAACCAGCGAATGCTATAAAAATAATGGAACTTATTAACTTGAAACTAATCATGAGCCTTTAATCAATCTTTCAAAGGGTTAAACTGCTGCTAAAGCATCGAAAGGTTTTGACCTCACTACTGCGGTGATAGCCAGCAATCATTTTTTCATCATCGTGTCTTCCCTTCTAAAATCCACTAACCTTATTGAACTGTCATAGTCATTATAACTCTTTGACGCAAAAATGTAGCCGTTAACATTTTCAAATGATACACGGATAAAGAAAATGCATCCAACTCTTTTTGAGCCGCATGCATTTTTGAAATCTTTCCTGAAAAATTAGGGGTTAGTCGCAAATTTACTCATCTCCCTGAGAATAGACGGCAAATAACCTCTAGGCAATGGCCCTTCATCTGACATTTTGCTTTCTGAGAGTTCATTTTGGTCAAGCTGTCCGTGTCTGGCAAAAACGGCTAGGCTTGAGCTAAAAGGTTTGGCGCTTAGCCTTGCGCTCTGCTCTTCCTTTAGCACGCGCCTCAATACGCTTTGTCTTACGACGCTTTTCTTCGACTGCCCACTTAATTTTCTTCTTGTAGCCTGGTTTGATTTTTTTCTTTTTCTTCTTGACCAGACCAATCATTTCGATGTCTAGTTTCTCCCGTGTTTTCTCACGGTTGGCTCGGCGATCACGGTCATAACCATCCTGAAACGCTCCATCTTTAACCACCTTTGGCACAAAGCGGATACCCAATTTTTCTAATTCGCGGATATCACTGTCATCGCTGGGTTGATAGAGTGTGATCGCAATCCCTGACAAGCCGTTGCGGCCTGTCCGGCCCACACGATGAACAAAGAAGGATAAATCTTGTGGAATGGCATCATTAATGACATGACTGACGCCTTCGATATCAATCCCCCGCGCCGCCAAATCTGTCGCCACGATGTATTGGAATTCCAAGTTTTTCACTTGATTCATGATCCGCTTGCGCTCGCGTGGCGGAATATCCCCGTGAATCTTAGCCACGTGCAAACCATTTTCCACCAGATAACGATGCAGATCATCTGCCCGATCCTTCGTATTGACAAAAATCATAGCCAGATAGGGTTGCATCAGATGGGTTAATTCCAGAATCTGAGCATTCTTGTCTCGCCCCTTGGTCGAAATCAGCCAGTTATCAATCGTATCTGCAATAACGGTATGGCTCTTAATCTGCTCTATGACAGGCTGGTTGAGGTATTTTTTCAAAAATGGTTGCAACTTTTGTGGAATGGTTGCTGAAAAGACTAGGATTTGAACCTGCTTAGGGAGGCTGGCTGCGATTTTATCAACCGTGTCCAAAAATCCCATATCAAGCGTCATGTCTGCCTCGTCAACGACAAACGTCTTAGCCTTGTGGATGGCCAAACCTCCTGATTGAACCAAATCATAGATTCGGCCTGGCGTCCCAATCACTACATGTGGCTGGCTACTGGTCAACTTATCGATCTGGCGGAGCTTATCTGTCCCTCCGACATAGTTAACCACTCGGATTTCCTGTGGGGAATGGGCTGCCAGCTGCTTGGCCGCTTGGTAAATCTGGCTCGCCAATTCACGTGAAGGTGCAGTAATCACAGCCTGGACGTGTTCCAAGTCTTCATCCAATTGTTCAAAAATAGGGAGTAAGAAAGTATGGGTCTTCCCTGAACCCGTCTTTGACTCTCCTACTAAATCATGTCCCGCTAGGACAATCGGGATCAGCTTTTCCTGAACCTCTGTAGGCGTCTCAAAGCGTAAATCTTTGAGCGCCTCCTGCAAGTAGGGTTTAAACTTAAATGCTGTAAAATTCATTATACGCCTCGTTTCTACTTCCTTATATTATACTATCAGCGCTCGGCCAAAGACAAAAGCCCTAAAGCCCCTTGCCTTAAATCCAGCTAGCTCTCTGCCTTCAACCGGTCAGTGCTTTGCCACTCTCTTGCTCAAAAGCATCTTGATTGCCCCATTCCATCAAATACTTCGCTATCTTCTATAGAGCCTTTTCAGAAGCATGCTACTGCCCCTTGATACTAGCGTTGATGAAGCAAGGCACCCTATTCAGCTAGTCCCCGTTCGCAGGCTAACTCTCTCAGACTGCCAGCATTTCTTGCACGCTATTATCAGAAATTAAAGGTAAAGGACCACAAGGGTCAAAAGGCTCATCACTACTCCCAATCCCCAAAGGAAGAAATCCACCTGCCATTCCGTCCAGGGCCGACCGTTCCCAGAGAGCCCTCCAAGTTCCAAATGATGATGGAAAGGCGTCATCCGAAAAATTCGGCGCCCTTCGCCATACTTTTTCTTCGTGTGCTTAAAGTAGGCCACTTGCAACATAACCGAAGCGGTCTCAATCACATAAACCAATCCGATAAGGAGCAAGGTCCATTCTTGATGAAGGGCGATAGAAATAGCCGCCAGCATTCCACCAAGCGCTAGGGAACCTACGTCTCCCATGAATACCTTGGCAGGCTTTTTATTGAAAACAAAGAAACCCAACAAGGCGCCAATCATAATCCCTATGACGATTAAGAGATCCAACTGACTTTGTTTGTAAGCAATGACCCCATAAGCAAGTAAGCTAATCACTACCGAAATTGACGACAAACCATCAATCCCGTCGGTCAGATTGACCGCATTGGAAAAACCAATCAACCAAAAGAGAACGAAAAAGATGTAGAGCCAGCCCAGCTGGATGTCATAGCCAAAGACATTGAGCAAACCACTTCCAGAATGGTTAATATGGGCCAGGTAGAAAATTAAACCACCGACGAGTTGGAGAACTAATTTCTGTTTGGGATTCAATCCTTCGTTGATCTGCTTAAAGACCTTCAAAAAATCATCCAAAAATCCAATCAAACCATAAAGAAACAGGATAAAAAGGATACCGTAAGTGGACCAGCCTGCCTGGGTAAGAAGAGCAAAGATCAAACCTAGACTCAAGGCAACCAGTAAAAAGACTGTCCCCCCCATAGTCGGTGTTCCTGCTTTAGCCTGATGTTGCTTAACATCCTCATGCATCTGCTGACCACCAATTTTAGCCTTTTGGTAGGTTTTTATGAAAATTGGCATGCCTATAATCGTTAGGGCAAAAGCCAAGAAACTCCCCATAAGTATCATAAGTCCATTAATCTCCTAGCGTTACTGTCATTTTTGTTAGTTTTTCAGTTTCTGTTTCCGGTTTAACATTTTGTTTAATAACCCTACTACCTGTCCCTTTATAGGTAACCGTAATCCCTGACCATTCTTCAAACTGTTTGACTTCTGCTTCTGACCAACCATAAAGATCCGGCATTGTTTTGAGATTACCTGTCCAAAGCAGAATCCGTTGATTAGCAGGAACATTGGTTCCCGGCTTGATAGAGCTATCTTCAATCTCATTGGTTGAGCCGATGACAACAGGATGAACCAGATGTCTTCTAAGTTCAGCAGCCGTTTCACCTGGAGCTCGGCCAATCAGGTTTGGCAGTTTGTATTTTGTCTCTCCCTCAACATCATCTAAAATCATTGTTGGATTCGTGAGGTTTAGCATATCTTTCATTCGTACTGCTTCTTCCAAAACAGGATTGACCACGTCCATCCAAAAGAGGGGACTCCAATGTTCTGGTTGTTGCAAGGTTACATACATGATAAAGTCAGGATTCTCAGACGGGTACATGGCAACGACAGAGTTAATGGTAGCATTTTCTCCTTCAATATAGCCCGAACCGTCTTTCTTAGCGATCTGAGCAGTCCCTGACTTAACCGCTGCTGGCACACCATTGACTTGGATAATGGCCCCTGTCTCTGATGAATACAAGGTCCCATTGTAAGGATCCGTCCCTACTGTCACCATATACTGCAAGGTTTGATCAGCAGCCTGCTCTGAAACAGGCTTTCCAACCACTTCCCGACTGCCCTTACGGGCTGTCTGGGTATTCGGATCATAAGTCGCTGCGATAAATTTCGGCGTCAAAAGCTCCCCTTTATTGGCGATAGCCGAGAAAGCCTTTAACATTTGAACCTGAGTGACCGAAATCCCGTGACCAAAGGCTGATGACCCTATCGTCACCTGGTTATCTCGGTTGAGCTGTCCAAAGCTCTCATTATTCATGCCAAATCGCGTTGGTAAACCAAAATCAAATTGGCTCAGGTAATTAAGCCAGAGTTGATCCCCCATAGCTTGTTGCAAAATCAACATGGCTATGTTAGAGGAATGGGCAAATCCTTGAGCAAGATTCATATAACGCCCTTCTGACAAGCCCATATTGACATCCCAGTCCCTAATCACCGTATCAATCAGCGTATAACTGGCATTATTATAATAGTAGGTTGGGTCAAACTTTCCAGAATCAATACCAGCAGCCAGAGTCACCACCTTAAGCGTAGAGCCTGGTTCGTATTGGTGCTGGTAGAGGGTGTTTTTCCAATCCAGTGAATCATTAACCCCTTCCTTAGTATCCGCATCAAAGGTCGGACGCTGGGTCGTCGCCAAAATTTCCCCTGTCTTGGCTGCAACGATAGTCGCACTGGCCAAGACTCCGTTGGCTTTTTCCTGGAAAATGTCCATATTGGTTTCAAGATAGGACTGTAAGGGAGCAGATAGGGTTGTATAAACATCTTGTCCATCCACAATTTTCTGGGTCACCGTCTCTGTCCCAGGTTTGATCACACCGGATGCGGTCTTTTCGTAAGTGATGATCCCATCTTTACCAGACAATAGCTTGTTCAAATCATGTTCCAGCCCGGATTGGCCTACAATAGACTGGCTACCATCCTGATTATCCTCTAAGGTTGTTAAGCCAATAAAATGCGAGGCAAAGACCCCATTTGGGTAGAGGCGACCCGGACTAGCGGTAAAACCTATCCCAGTGACGCCAACTTCCTCGAACGCCAGCTCCAGTTCTACCTTTTTACTATAGGAAATATTGTTTCCCTTCGGTCCAAAAGCGACCTGGTATTTATCCTTTAGTTTCAGCTGATCTTTAACAAAATCTTCTTCTAATTCCAGTTTTTCCGCCAAAATCTTTGCCACATCGTCATACTGTTCCGCCTGGATAAAGAGTTTTTCTCCTTTAGCAGAGACATATTCTTTACTAAGAATAGCATAGATGCTGTACGTTGTTGAATCTTCTGCAATAGCTGTTCCGTTTCGGTCATAAATCGTTCCCCGTTTGGCTTGGACAGTCACAGTTGTCTGATGGCGCTCAGCCGCCAAAGTCTTCAAATCCTGGCCAAACTTCTTACCCGTGATGATAATCAGCGCAAAATTAGTCAGGAAAACTAGGAACAACAAAACAGACAAAAGGCTCAACGACACTCCGACACGTTTGCGATTATAGGCTGGACTTCGCCTTCCAGACAAGGCGTAACTCAACAGTTTCCGACGCTTACTCATCTTTCATTTCCCTATTCTCCTGGAATCCCAGTATTTTCCTTTTTGAGGCTTAAGCCAGCTTCATTAGCGATTTCCATTAGGCGATTGTAACGGGTCAATTCATTGACTGCTTGCTTGGCCTCATCATACTCCAATTGCTTGCGATCAATCTCCGTCTGAACAGCAGTCATTTCTGCTTGGAGCTGCAAGAGTTGGGTCTGCATATAGATAATGCTGACTGCAAGAATAACCGCTGTCAAAACAATGCTCCCATAAAAAGCTTTTTCAACACCTGAAAAGGTCTTAACCCGTTCTCGAATCAAATGATCCAAGGCCTGTTTTTGCTCATCTTCTCTTGCCATGCTATCTCCTTTGCTGTCATATTTTGCGGGCAATCCGTAATTTTGCCGAATGGGCTCGATTGTTGCGAGCCAATTCTTCCTCGCTCGGCAAAATCGGCTTACGATTAACTACTGCCAAGGTCGGTTTCAATTCAGCAGGTAAGACCGGCAAGCCTTTTGGCACTGTCACTGTGGATTTTTCCTTAAAAAGCTGCTTGGTCAAACGGTCTTCCAAGGAATGGAAGGTAATGACTGAAATCCGCCCGTCTTCGGATAGAAGGTCAATAGCCTGAGCTAAAGACGCCTCTGCTGCGCCTAGCTCATCATTCACCGCTATTCGGATAGCCTGGAAGATCTGCTTGGCAGGATGCCCTTTTTTCTTGAGTTCTTTTGCCGGCTTGGCTGATTTGATTAACTCAGCCAGCTCTGTCGTTGTCTCGATTGGCTTGATGGCGCGTTGTTGCTCAATTTTTCGGGCAATTTGCTTGGAAAATTTGTCCTCACCATAACGGAAAAAAATCTTCACCAGTTCTTGAAAATCATACTCATTTACGACATGGTAGGCTGTCAAGGACTGACTTTGATCCATCCGCATATCTAACGGTGCATCCTGCTTATAGGAAAAGCCCCTTTGCCGCTCATCCAGCTGAGGACTGGACACCCCCAAGTCATAGCAAATCCCATCAATGCGAGTAACACCATGTTTAGCCAACTCTTCTTTTAGATAACGGAAATTAGACTTAATAAAGGTGACCTGCCCTTTTTCAATGTAGGGAGCCAGCCTTGTCTGAGCATGGTCAATAGCGGTCTGGTCCTGGTCAAACGCATAAAGGTGGCCCTTAGGACCAAGCTTTGACAAGAGGTACTGGCTATGGCCAGCCCCTCCCAAGGTCGCATCCACATAAATCCCATCTGGTTTTACGTCTAAACCATCCACTGTTTCTTGCAACAATACTGTTTCATGTTTAAATGCATCTGTCATATCTTATCTATTGTACCACATTTTTCACTAAAGGGCGGGTTTGAGCCCAAAAGAAATCCTAACACCCTAATCCCGACAGCTTTTTCCAGACATTTTACAAGGCATTGCCTCACCAGCTGTCCGGAAATTCATGGCCCTAGTCACTCCCCCGATGCTAAAAATAACCAAGCCTCTCAATCGTGAACGTTTTGCCCCTAGCAGCAACTAAAAGGACTTCCCTAGCGAGTCAACCAGGTTTCTCTAGAATGACTTAAAAACCTAGCCTTAGCCCAGCCTCCCAAAATGATCTTCCGCAAGAGAGCAATAGCCGATCCATTAAGGCGACACAGAGCTTCTTGTTGCCATCAACAAACTTTTTGGAGAATTCGGCCTAAAGTATGGTAAAATAATATCAGTTTTACCTCTTAGAAAGTCACCTATGAAAACATTCCTTAAACACCTCTCCCCTACCAGACGGATTCTCCTCTTTTTCTTAGGAATGATCCTGCTAGGGTCTTTCCTCCTCAGTCTGCCCATCATGCAGCTTGAAACCTCTACAGCCAGCTACATGGACCACCTCTTCACCACTGTCTCTATGGTCTGCGTGACCGGCCTATCCACCCGGGCCGTTGCTGAAACTTACAATACACTGGGACAAATCGTCTGCATGTTTCTCATGCAAATCGGCGGGCTTGGCGTTCTAAGCTTTCTCGGTTTTCTCTACCTGGATGTCAGTAAAAAATTCAGCCTAGTCGATCGAACCACCCTTCAGGAAAGTTTAAATCGTGAAGAAACTACCGGATTCAAGGATTTTATGAAGGCTGTTTTCGCCTTTACCTTTGCCATAGAAGGGATCGGCGCTATCCTTCTCAGTCTACGCCTGGTGCCTCTTCTAGGCTGGTCAAAAGGGCTCTTTTCAGCCTTATTCATGGCCATCTCTGCTTTTTGTAACGCTGGTTTTGATAACCTAGGCGCCAATAGTCTCCAGAACTACCCGACCGACTTCCTCCTCAACCTCACAGTAGCTAGCTTGATTATCATGGGGGGAATTGGTTTTTCCGTCTGGTTTGATCTCAAAACGCAAGTTCTTCAAAAGCGAAGCCTGCGCCATCTGCGTTTTCACACCAAGGTGGTCCTGGCTGTTACTGTCAGCCTATTGACCATTGGGACCCTCTTGACCTTCATCAGCGAATATCAGAATCCCGCCACCATTGGAAATCTGCCCCTCGGTCACAAGCTACTGGTCAGCTTCTTCCAAACCGTCAGCATGCGGACCGCAGGCTTTGCAACCATGGATTATACCAGAGCTAATCCCATTACCTTGCTCATCTTTATTATCCAAATGATGATGGGAGGCGCTCCAGGAGGGACCGCAGGAGGCATCAAGATCACTACCCTCCTCGTTATCATCCTATTTGTCCGTGGACAAATCCTCGGCCTCCCCCATACCAACTTCCGTTATCGGACCATCGCCCCTACCGTTGTCCAGAAGTCTCTGGCCATCACCAGCGTTTTTATCGCAACCTTTATCCTGGGCTTGATCCTTCTCACCGCTCTAGAGCCTAAGGCTGACTTCCTCCATTTGGTCTTTGAAACCATGTCAGCCTTGGCTACGGTTGGCGTCTCGGCCAATCTCACCAGCCAACTCAGCCAGGCCAGTCTAGTCTTAGTCATGGGACTGATGTTTGCAGGACGAATCGGCCCCATCACCGTTATCACCAGCCTCAATCGCCGACAAGCCTCTAAGAAACAAACCTTGCACTACGCCAAATCAGACCTCTTTGTTGGCTAACTTATTTTTAAAAAGGAAAATCTTATGTCAGAAAGAACCATCGGAATTCTCGGTCTCGGTATTTTCGGGACCAGCATCGTCCACACCCTCAAAAACTACGACTGCCAAATTATCGCAGTCGATAACCGCGAAGCCCATATCAATGCTGTTGCGCCTTATCTGACCCAAGGAATCATCGGCGACATTACCGATTTTGAGTTACTGGAAGCGGCAGGCATTGATACCTGCGATGCAGTGGTCATTTCAACAGGGAGCAGCTTAGAAGCCAGCGTCTTAGCCGTCATGCATTGTAAAAACCTAGGTGTGTCTGAAGTCATCGCCAAAGCAACCAGCGATATCGCAGCCCAGGTCCTGATCAAAGTCGGGGCAGACGATGTCATCTCTCCTGAAAAGGAAATGGGAATCGCCGTTGCCAAACAAGTCCTCTTCCCCAGCACTACTGACTTCGTCAGCATCGATGAGAACCTCAGTATTGTCGAGTTCTATCCTCCAGAAAGTTGGTTGAATCACTCCTTGATTGAGATTCCCTTGAGACAGACCTATCAGATGAACCTGATCGGCTATCGGACAGACGGCTCTCAGCGAATCAAGACCAATCTCACCAGAGATTATCGCTTCAAAGACACCGAACGTCTCTTAGCCGTTATTGACAACGATCGCTTTGACCAATTAAAAGGCCTGTCCAACCTGAAATAGTGCACTCTAAAACCGCCTAACCTAAACAAACTGGTTAAGCGGTTTTTGTTAATCTCGGATCAATTTCGTCACACTCTCACGCTCTTGCAAATGAAAGGGAACTGTAACAGAAGAAACCAAGAAATCTTCGTGGTTGATCTTTTTGACCAGATATGAAACACTGTTTCGTCCCAGATGCTCTACATTGATGTCAAAAGTTGTCAAATACGGATGCAACATGGTGGAGTAAACGGAATTGTTAAAGGAAAGTAGCGACAGATCGTCTGGCACCTTGATCCCATAAAAGGACAAGAGCTGAATGACCCTGATGGACAAGGTATCCCCGATCACGATGAGGGCGCTAATGGACTCCGACTGAATCTTTTCTATCAATGCGTGTAGGGTTTCCGCCTGCTCTCGATCAAATAGCTGAGCCTCAAACTGGGCTAGCTTAAGCTTGCTGACACCTTTGAGATAGCCAAGATAGCGCTCTAAGAAAACCTCGCTTTCCAAATCATCCGTCACAAACAAAATCTTCTCATGCCCCTTGTCATGAAGGTACTCGACCGCAGTCCTTGCCATAAGCTGGTTGTCATTGTCAATATAAACCGTCTCGCTCCCGCTATCCGTCGGAGAGCCCACAATCACAAAGGGGACCTGATTTTCCGCCAGAAAACGCCGAACCGGATCATCACTCTCCGAATAAAGGACAATAAAACCATCCACACGGCGCTGGCGATAGAGCAACTGAACTTGACGTTCTAAATCCTCCATACTCTCGCTGACCGCCATCGAAATGGTAAAATCATGCTTTTTGGCCTCATCGGCAATCGCCGTTAGAATCTCCATGAAGAAGGGCTCGCTGACCCGATCAGGACTGACCAAGGGAGGCAGGATAACCCCGACACAATAGGTCAACCCACTGGCCAACATCTTGGCCGCAACGTTAGGCACATAACCGAGCTCTTCCATGGCCTGACGGACGCGCTCTTTGGTTTTTTTAGAAATAGACTGACTGTCTTTCAAGGCCCTACTGACTGTTGAAGCGTTAACACCCGCACGTTCTGCAACATCTTTGATCGTAACCATGTCCCTCTTCCTTTCCCAGCTCTTTCGAAATCGCGCTGTTTTTCTTTTCTATAATATTTTACGTTAATTCACCCTAAAAAACAAGCGTTTGCCTGATGATTGCGCAAAACTTGCGGTCCGTTTACATCATGAAAAAACTCTGGCCTTACGGCTCATCCTTAAAGCGTGTTTTAAAGAAGACCAGCACTAAAAGCAAAATAAAGAAACTATTTTGCACCATGATAAGAGTCGTCATCGGTTGTCCAAACAAACCAATTAGGCAAGTCAGGATTGTCGGCAAGCCTAGACAATTCAAGGTGAAGGTGTAAGCCTGTCTAAATCCTTTCAAGTCAAACCACTTGGTCAAAGAAGCCAAATACAAAATCAGACTCGACCCAAGAACCAAGAGGAGAAAATTCGTTCCTAGAATCAAACAAGACGTCCCTATCAAAAAGAGGCTAATCCCAAACCGATTCTCTGAAAACCAGTAGTCCGAGAGAGTCGCTGTCAACTGCTCCTTGGTCTGTAAATCCTTGGAAGAGAGCTGGCTATAAGGGACTTCTACCACAAGCAGGTCGTCTTGGTGAATGGCCAGCTTGTCCTTGGCAAATTGGTAAACAATCCCCGTCTCCGCCGGAAGAATAGGCCCGAAAGAGACCTGTGGAAAAGTTGCCTCATTGATAACCAACTGCCCTTCTCGCCATTCTCCTGTCCCTAAATGAGCCATAACCTCCTTGGTCAGCGGATCATATACCCCAGAAACGATACGCTCTAATGGATAAGTTGTCAACTGGCCAACTTGGAGGGAGACAGGAATAAATAAGAGGGACATCAAAAAGAGCGTCGTCAGGACCATCTGCCACACAGACAGGCTCTGTCTCTGGCCAAAAATGCGCCTTGGTGGAAATAAGCTTGAAAAATAAGACATCGGGTAACGGTTCATCAATGATCCTTTCGTAGAAAGAGCGGGAGGCAGCTCCTTGCCGCCTTTAGTTAACAGTTCTTATGTTTTATAAATAAATCTCAATGGCAAACTGGCCAAGCAGACGCATCGGCAATCAAAGTATCTGTTTGATTGGCACACCAACCGGCTCTTTGGTTAGTCATTGAACAAGCGGCTAATCAACCTACTCCTCTAACTCCCAATGCCAATTGCTCCCAATACCGATATAACGCAGATGATCGATTTCCTTTACTGTCCTTTGAATCGTTTTTATGCTAACTCCAACCTCATCTGCAATGGCTTGTCTTGTCACCTTAGGCTTTTCCTTTATTTTACCTTTGATAAATGCTATAAGTGTCGCCTTATCGTGAAGGACATCCCGAGGGACATCCTCTCCACCAACTTTTTGGGTAGCGCTTTTCTTAATCCGCCACCTTCTAGTGGTTTTCTAATCTCTTTCCTACTTATTGAACAGTCCTAAGTCACGTCGACTCGCCACAAGAAATAAGCACTAAATCAATCTTGATCTCCTTATCAGTCGATTAATAGGCTTATGTTATCACTTTATAGACACTCTGTCAAAAAGGAATTGACTTAATCAGAACCCAAAAGAGAGGGGCAGAAATCGGAAATTCGTGAGAACTCGATTTTCCCTCACCTCCTTAATTTTAGGGTTCGGGCTGAAACAGTCTCCTCCGTTTTTGACACTTGCTTTCGCAAGTGTCATTTCCCGATTAAACAGATCTCCCAGACCTTTTTAATCCAGCTTCACACAATTGAGTAGGACAGCAAAAGCTGATGAAGTCGGCTTGCTTGATCATTCAAAAATAAAGGGAGAGGCAAGGACTTTTGCCCCAGCCTCTGCACTTTTGGGAATCCTTCAAGCCTGTCGACTAGCCTTTTGTCCCACCTTTTGTCAATCCAGAAACAAAGTTCTTTTGAAGCATAAAGAAGAGGATACAAATTGGAACAGAGATAAGAATGGCACCTGCCGCAAACAAGGTTACTTTTTGATTTTTAGCATCAGATATGAAAGTCTGCAAACCTACTGCTACAGTATAATTTTCTTGTGAACGAAGTAAAAATTTAGCCAGCATAAAGTCCCCAAAAGGTCCCATGAAGGCCCAGAGCGCTTGGACAGCAATCATAGGTCTAACCAGAGGTAGGACAATCTGCCAAAGAATGCGTAAGTGCCCTGCTCCGTCAAGCTTGGCTGATTCATCTAGGTCATAAGGTACGGTATCAAAATAACCTTTCATGAGCCAAGCGTTCATCGGGATACCCCCACCAACATAGATCAGAATAAGGAACCAATATTGGTTGAGTGCATTGAAAAGCCAAGCCATTACAAAATAAGCAGTTAGCGCAGCCATTGTAGGAACCATTTGAATAATCAGGAAAAACAATAAACTTTTTTTCTTCCCAAAGAAATTATAACGACTATAGGCATAACCGGTTAAAGTAATAACTGTTACTTGAATGATCATTGTAAAGAATGCAACAATAATCGTATTCCAATACCAACGCCCATAAAGTGTTTCTGTGAATAAACGATTAAAATTATTCAAAGTAAAGTTACTGTTTAAGTTTAAAGTAAATGCAGTCACGTTCCCTGGACGAAATGCTGAGGTAATAGTTACCAAGATGGGAAATAAAATAATGACAGCCAGTAACAACAAGTAAGCATAGGTAAAGAATTTTGTCAAAAATCTCTTTCTTTTTATAGAGCCTGAAAGTTTTTTTGAAGCCATTTATCTGTCCTCCATATTGAATGCGTTGAATTTTTTAAAGGTGATAAGTGACACAGAAATGACAATCAAGGAGATAATCAAAGTCACGGCAGACGCCATTGAAAATTGTGGCGATGTCTGAGTCGTCAATTTATAGATCCAAGAAATCAAGATATCTGTGGCACCAGCACCACCACCAACACTACCTGGTCCTCCATTATTGAAGAGATAAATGATAGAGAAGTTGTTAAAGTTAAAGGTATACTGGGAAATAAAGGTTGGGGCTGCTACAGCTAAAATCATCGGTAAGGTAATTCTCCAAAACTTTTGCCATGCTGTTGCTCCATCAATAGTTGCAGCTTCATACAAATCAGATGGAATAGACTGGAGAATCCCTGAAACTAAAATATAGATATATGGGAAGCCCAACCAGCCCTGTACCATGATAACCGCAACCTTAGTCCAGAAAGGATCAGTTTTCCATGGAATAAGGCCAAAATCAACAAACGGAATAAATTTCTCAATAAATGGCAATACCTGCATGTTCATAGCACCAATAGAGTCATTGAAGAAATTCCCAAAACTCATAATCGAGATGAAAGCTGGAGCTGCCCACGGAAGCAAGAAAATAACCCCGAAAACTCTCTTAAATTTTATGAACGATTGATTAGCAATAATAGCTGTTGCTACCCCAATCACAATTTGCAAAGTGGATGCTAGCAGAGTCCAAATAAAGGTCCACGATAATACCGCAGAAAATGCTTGTCTAAAAGTACTAAGTTGGACTATATTCGTAAAATTCTTAAATCCTACCCAGTCAATTAGGCGTTGAGGTGGGATATGTCTAAAATCATAATTGGTAAAAGCAATAAACAATGTTACCAAAACTGGAAAAACAATCGTAAACGCCATAGCTAAATAAGCAGGAATTGTCAACAAATACGGAAAACCATTCTCGTAAATAGACCTAAACGTTTCCTTGGCTGTGATAGGAACCTCAAACCCCTCCCCAATAAGTTTAGCGGTATGGTAAGCATCCCTCATACAAGCACCATGGATTATAGCCATGATAACAAAGGCGATAATCTGCATAGCTCCTTTAATGAGAAGAAACAAGGAATGATCAACCACAGGCGTTGAACCAAGTGTAATCAAACCTTGAATAGCTGGAATTCCAAAGGTAATAATTTCAATAACTTCTAAGACAAATACCCCCAGAAGTATCAATCCTTTTGCTTTTTGACGATTATAAAGTTGACCTAGTCCCAAAACTAGCGATAACCACATTGCTAATTGTGGATTATGTTTTTTAGTTCCCATATGTGCCCTTTCAAAAAATATCCAATCTTATTCTTTTAAGATAATCGTATCAGCTTGTTCACCAGTTGTGAAGCTTCTATTTTCACCTACCCATAAAACATTGCCATAACTATCTTTTTTTACGAATTGATAAGTAATTGTAGTATTAACAGGTAAACTAACATCATAGAACCAATTAGGATAACTTGCTATACTTGCTGTATTATTGAACAGTGGTCCTACAGCATACTCTGAGCGTCCTCCACCCAACTCTGAAACATTACCTAATATGTAAAGCTGTTCACCCCAATTAGTATTAAAATTATTAACTTTCAAACGAACTGGGATTTGATTTCCTGTTAAAACTTCAAAATTGCTGTAAGGTGTGCTATCAACCCCTTCATTAGTCGTGAGTGATATGTCGTAGAAACCTGCTTCAATTTCTGGAACTTTGACCCTGATGAGAGTATCATCCCAATCTACTACCTCAGCCTTATTCTGTCCAAAAGAAACAGTTCCTATTGCCTTACCAAAGCCTTGACCACTAAGCGTTATAGTATTCCCAGCGATTCCAAACGAAGCATCTACATCAGCCAAGTTAGGCTGATGACTTTCACCCTCATAAGTCCAAACAGCGACTTCTCCTGGCGATAACTCAAATGTTTGTACTGTTCCATCTTCATTAACAAGCAACTCATCGCCACCCAGAATCATTTCAAGTTTATCTGTATATTTTCCAGCCGGTAATGATGTAACAGCATTGTTGATTTGGTAAGAATGAGTTTGATTTTTATTCACCGCTATTAATGCCACATGATTCCCAAATTGTCTTTCAAAGACCAAAACATCTTGATTTATCCATCGCTCTTGAGTCCCACCATATGCTAGGCCCAAATTAGTCTTCCTAAGAGGAGCTAACTTACTAACCACTTGATAAGCTGTGGAAGTTTGATCAAAACTAGTCATATCTCCTCTATTTTCAGGATCATTCCCCCCTTGAGCATACTGCTCACTGCCGTAGTAAAGATTAGGTACTCCTCTGGACGTAAGAAGTAACGCATAAGCCTGATTGACAGCAATTTGATTATTGTGAACTATTGTAGCAAAACGTTCCATGTCATGATTATCAATAAAAGTAACTTGGTCTGATACTTCTTTATAATCACTTTCTGTATTTTTCAGAACTTGGTAGAAATCATTCATAGAATAAGAAAAATCGGTATATAATTTTCTAACTGCATTTGCAAAACGAAAATCCAATAAACTCATCCCACTATTATTCGCAAAATGACTCATATCCGCATCATTATCAGTCCCTCCTGCGAACCATTCACCAAATGTAAAAATATTATGCTTCTGATAGATGCTACTTAACCAGTTTTTCTGCCATCCCAAGGACATATGTTTAACGGCATCTACACGAATACCGTCAATCCCCATATCTAACCACATTTGAATCGCTTCTTTCATGTAGTTATCAATAATGGGATTAATGTTATTTAAATCAGCTAAACCATATAAACTATGATAGATACCGTTTTCCAGCGCGGAGGTACTCATCCAAGCTTCATGGTTAAATAAGTTTTTATCATCTTGAGAAAATTTTCCAACTAGTTCCCCGTTACGGTATAGTGCACCATCTTCTGGAAAAGTATAACCAGCATACTCGGCTGTAGAAGTATGATTTGGAGCAAAATCAATCACAACTTTGATATTGTTATCATGGGCAACCCTAATCAATTCCTTAAAATCTTCCATTGTGCCAAAATGACTATTGGTTTTAAAAAAATCTCTTGCCCAATAGCCATGATAGGCTGCGCTTTTAGAAGATGGATCTAGCACTCCTATATTTTCAACAGGTGCAGAAATCCAAATTGCTGATATCCCCATCTGAGTTAGATAACCATCTTTAATTTTTGAGATAATTCCTTGCCAATCACCACCATGATATTTCCTTAAATCACCTCTATCAAACAACTCTCCTTGAGCATTGTTAGATGGATCACCATCCACAAAACGATCCGTAACAATTTGATAAATCGTATCCGTAGAAAAATCTGCTTTATTAGTTACAGCAGTTACTTCATCTGCATAAACATTACCCAAAAAGCTAAAAAAAGTAAGGCCTGCTAACACTCCAAAAATATATTTTTTCTTTTGTTTCATTTCGTTCTCCTATAGATTCAAACAAACCTTAAAACCATTCGTCTTTAAGCATTGATTCGATAGACCGTTGCTAACAATAACGCCTTCTGTTGACACCTCTACCTCCTCTCCTTTATTAATTAATAACTCTATCCTCGTCCCTTGCCAAGAACGCTGAATAGACAGAAAATTACCTGTTGAACTAATAAAAATATCTCCTTTCTGAATTACAGGTAGTTGTTTTAGTGCGATAATCTTCTTGATGACAGACATCAAGTCTTGATTCCACTCGTCTTCATTCCAGTTAAAGCCCCTGCGACAATCAGGATCATAGCCACCTTCCATAGCAATCTCTGTACCATAATAGAGGCAAGGGATTCCAATAAAAGTAAAGAGCAAGGCGACTGCTGCTAATAACTTATCTCTTGATCCGCCAATTTGAGTAAAGAAGCGGTGCGTGTCATGAGAGTCCAACAGATTCAAATTCATACGGTTGACTTGCTCAGTATTTCGCATGAGAATATGATTGAGTCGCTCAGCCATCTCCTGAGATGATAGTGTTTCTGCCGCAAAATAATCCAAGCAAGCTTTGGTAAAAGCATAATTCATGATACCATCGTACTGATCACCTTGTAAATAAGGGTAGGCATCGTGCCAGTTTTCACCAATAATAATGATGTTAGGATTGACAGCTTTCACTGCTTTTCTAAAGCGACGCCAAAAATCATGCGATACTTCATCTGAGACATCAAGCCTCCAGCCATCAAGCTGAAACTCTCGCGTCCAATAGAGGGTAACATCCAAGAGGTAATCCTGTACCTCAAGGTTGGACGTGTTAAACTTTGGCATATAGGAACAAGCAGCGAATGTCTCATAATTGATTGCTTTTTGATCAACGGTTTCACCGTCAATCATAAACCAGTCAAAATAAGACGAATCTTTCCCATTTTTAATCACATCCTGAAATTCTGGAAGCAAATCACTGGAATGGTTGTAGACCGCATCGAGGATAATTTTCATATCCAATTCATGAATGTCCTCAATAAGTTGCTTCAGGCTTAGCTTACTACCAAACTGCTTGTCAACATCATAATAATCTCGAATATCGTACTTATGATTGCTGATGGATGAGAAAATCGGAGTCAGGTAAATGGTATTTATCCCCAAGTCCTTGAGGTAATGTAACTTTTGCCTAATCCCTTCAAGATCACCTCCGGCAAAACTCTTCGGAAGCGGCCTGTCCGTCCACGCCATATTGATATAGGTATCATCTTTCTCAGCGTCTCCACGATAAAAACGATCCACAAAAATTTGGTAAAATACCGCGCTGTCCACCCAGTCAACCACGCGATGAACATCAATAGGGTTGATATAGGGCAGCTGGAAACAATTATAAAAAGCATCAGCAAAATCGTAGTGTTTGCTAAAGCCATTTTCATGGTAGTACCAAGATTTTTCGCCGTCCTGAACTTTGAAAACATAAGTCAGTCGAACATCTGTCAACTTTAGTCGAACGTCATAGTAAGCATGGTAGCTGTCCACAAACCTGGGCTCCAGCGAGACCTCTTCTTGTTGTTCGTGGTAGGTGTATTTATTCCCATAGACAAGGCTAATCGCCAAATCTCTGTCTTCCTTTGCCACCCGCAATCGAATCACAACTTCTTTATCAGAAATTGCAAAACAGTATCTGGAATCAGGAATATGCAAAAATCCCGCTTTGTTCATTATCTCTCCTTACTAAATACCATCTGTCCAATCTTTTCTCTCTCTACTAATTTCCTTAATAGAGAGAGAAAAAGCTGAACAGAAATATATCTGAATCAGCTTTTATAAGTTATTATTCAGTATATTTTTGTTCGATAGCTTCTTTAATGAAGGTTACAGCTTCTTTGCTGGCTGTCTTAGCATCTTTTTTACCTGAGGCAACATCAAAGAACAATGTACCCGCTGGTTCCCAAACTTCTGCCATTTGAGGGATATTTGGCATTGGTTGAGCATTTGAGAATTGAGCGATAACAGCACTTGTCAACTCGTTTCCTTGTGCTGAAGCATATTCGCGTGCTTTGATATTAGCAGGAATTTCTTGCGTAGCATCATAGAAAGCTTTCTGATTTTCTTCATTAGTCAAATAATCAAGGAATTTTTGAGCTGTATCAATATTCTTGCTGTAGTTTGAGATAACCCAAGCTTTACCACCGCCGAAGGCTTCGTAGTTGCCACCGTTGGTAAGAGTTGGAATTTGAGCAGCTCCGAAGTTTACACCAGCTTCTTTAAGTGATGCCGCAGCCCAAGGGCCATCAATAATTGCAGCTGCTTTACCTGATGTAAATTGTTCAGTGATAAAGTCTCCTGCTTTTGTGGTATCTTGCATACCTTGAGGCCACATAGCATACCATTTTTTAGCGTATTCAAGACCTTCTACAGTACCAGCATTATCCAAACCAATATCTGACGGCTTAGTACCGTGGTCACCAAAGACGTAACCACCGTGACCAGCAATCAAGCCGTAAGCGTAGTAGAAATTAGTCCAGTTTGCCAAGAATGCTACTGATTTACCGCTTTCTGAAGCGAAGGCATATTTTGCATCTTTTTGAAGCTCTTCAAGTTCTGCAAATGTTTTTGGAGCTTCTTTGATTAAATCTTTGTTGTAGTAAAGGATAAGTGATTCAACAACCATTGGTGCACCGTAGATTTTTCCATTTAAAGTCACCAAGTTTTGTGCTGTTTCATCATAATCAGCCTTGTTACCCAAAGTTACTTCAGCAAGCTGACCTTCGTTACCTAGACCACCCACGCGGTCATATGGTGCCACAAAAACGTCTGGGGCTGCTCCTGTTGGACCATCGGTTGACAATTTATCTAAGGTGTCAATCATTCCTTCTTCTTTAACGGTAATTTTAACACCATTTTCTTCTTCAAACTTACCTTTGATACTATTGATATAGTCAACATAGCCGGTATCGACGGAAACCACCAAAGATTTCTCCCCATCTGCCGCTGGCTCAGCTGATTTTGAAGATGAACCACCACAAGCTGCTAATGAAAGCGCTGAGGCTGCTACTAAAGTTGACAAAGCAACTTTTTTAAAGTTAAATTTCATTATATTTTCCTCCTAAATAATGAATATAATTAATTGTGTCTTAATAATGATAACTGTCAAGTTTGCCGGCTACAATGTTATAATAAATATCGTCTCTGTTGCTATCCCAACACTTTATCCTTATCGCGGAATATCGCAAAACCATTTGGCAAAACTGACAAGCTTTCCGCTGTGATCTGACAGTTACTCATCAAGTCTAGTGTGTTAACCTTCAAAGAGATCTGCTCCTTCGAATGATTAAAGATAGCGTGCAGACTCTGTTCCTGATAGGTCCATCTCAGCGAAATTACATCCGATTGCAGTTCCTCTAGGGTCAAGCGCCCCTTCTGGATCATTTCTGAGATGTCCTTGCGAAGCTGAATCAGTTGTTTCACAAAGGTCAACAACTCTTTGTTTTGCAATTCATCCTCCCATGGCATAACGCGCCTACAGCCAGGGTCATGACCGCCACTGAGGCCGACTTCCGTCCCATAGTAGATGCAAGGTGTTCCCCGTTGAAGGAAGAGACAGGCCAGAGCCGCCTTTACCAACTGGACATCCCCATTTGCTGTTGTCAAGATACGTTCCGTATCATGCGAGTCTAAGAGATTAAACATAGCTTCCGCAATCTGCTGTTTATAGTACATGGATTGACTATTGATATCAGAGATAAATTGGCTGGTAGCCATCCGACCTCGTAGGAAGTAATCCTTGATACTCTCAGACAAAGGATAATTCATAACCGCATGGAATTCATCGCCATTTAGCCACGGTTGCGAAGAGTGCCAAATCTCACCGAGAATATAAAGGTCAGACTTTTTAGCCAAAACGGCTTGCTGGAAGGCTCGCCAGAACTGATGATCAATCTCATTGGCTACATCAAGCCGCCAAGCATCGATGTCAAAGTGTTCAATCCAGTAAGTCGCAATGCTTAGGAGATAGTCTTTGACCTCAGGGTTGGCCGTATTGAGCTTGGGCATGTGCCCTTGGAAGGCAAACGCGTGATAGTTCAGGTCGCGATTATTACCCAGATTCTCCTTGGTAACAGGGAATTCTTGGATGTGGAACCAATCTTTGTAGACAGACTGCTCTCCCTTCTCCAAAACATCCTGCCACTGAGGCGACTGGTGACCGATATGATTAAAGACGGCATCCAGCATGACTTTCATGCCACGGTTGTGAGCTTCTTCAACCAGTTGCCGAAAAACATCCTTGTCGCCAAAATGGCGATCAATCTCAAAATAATCTAGTGTGTCATACTTATGATTGCTAGGAGCTTCAAAGATAGGGCAGAGATAAAGACCAGTAATCCCTAAATCTTGCAGATAATCCAATTGATCAATAATCCCTTGTAAATCACCTCCAAAAAAATCAAAATTCTGCGGAATAATCGTTGAGTCCCAAGGCAAAGAATCCTTAGGAGATATTTCAGGATTGCCATTCGCAAACCGCTCTGGGAAAATCTGGTACCAAACGGTTTTGGCGACCCATTCAGGAACCTTGCAACGGTCTGCCTCATGGAAATAAGGTAGTTTAAAGCCGTTCATAAAGAAGTTGAGATGTTCAGACGTGTTTTCAACAACACCACGATCACCGTACAGGACCGTTTGTCCTTCAAAATCCTCTACTTCAAAGATATACTGAATTCTAGCAAACCTGACAGATACTTCCGACTGCCAGTAATCAAACCACAAATCAGTTGCTACCTTTTCCATGGCGACAGACTCTTCATATGAGTCCTCGTGAAAAATAACAGAGTCGCCATAGTGCAAGACAACTGCCTTGATATCATTTTTCTTTGTTCTGATTCGGATATGCATTTTATCTTTCTCATAAAGATAAGCATATTCGGATTCAGGTCTATGATATATTGATGTAAGTTCCATCTATTCTCTATTCCTTGCGCCGAAGGCCTCCTTTCTAGTCTAGCGATGTTTAGAAACAACCAACGCAACCGTTTTCTTAAACTAAGATTAGTATACCGCAAATTGGATACGGTTGCAAGTCTTTTTTACAATTTTTTTAGAAAAATTTTAGACAGGAGACATTTAAACCCGTTTAATCTACTTTTAAACTAAGCGTTAGCTGTTAAGTCTATGTTGGATTCCGTAAAATGATGTCGAAATTTGGATGTTTCGCTTGATTTGTAAGCGGAGACAAGATATAATAGAAAAACAAAGCAATCGTTTGCGCATTTGTTTTCTTAAGCGCTACTAAACACAAATTAATTTGAGGTACTTTAATCATGAAAGAACGTCAAAGTGGAGTGCTCATGCACATCTCCTCTCTCCCCGGCAAGTATGGTATCGGCTCTATGGGGCAGGCGGCCTATGACTTCGTTGATTTCTTGGTCCGGACCAAGCAACGCTACTGGCAGATTCTTCCTTTGGGGACGACCAGCTATGGGGATTCTCCTTACCAGTCCTTCTCTGCCTTTGCAGGCAACACACATTTTATTGATTTTGACCGTTTACTAGCTGAAGGATTATTGAGTCCTGAAGATTTAGTGGGTGTGGATTTCGGAGGTAATCCCGCTGAAGTTGACTATGCTAAGGTTTTCTACGGGCGTAGGCCTATTCTGGAAAAAGCTGTTCAGCGCTTCAAAGCCTCTGGTTTGTCTGAAGGTTACTATCGCTTCTTAGAAGAACATCACGGATGGTTGGATAATTTTGCAGAATACATGGCTATCAAAGAATCCTTCGGTCTCAAGCCTTGGACAGAGTGGGAAGACGCTGCGATCCGTTCCCGTCAACCAGAAGCTCTGGCCAACTATCGTGAACGTTTGGCTGAGGCCATTGACTACCACCGTATCACCCAATATTTTTTCTTTAGCCAATGGTTGGCCTTAAAAGCCTATGCTAATGAGCGAGGAATTGAATTTGTGGGGGATATGCCGATTTATATCGCTGCAGATTCAGCGGATATGTGGGCCAGCCCTCATTACTTCAAGACGGATGACGAAGGCCGACCACGTGTTGTCGCAGGCTGCCCACCAGATGCCTTCTCTGAAATTGGCCAACTCTGGGGTAATCCAATCTATGACTGGGATGCCATGAAAGCTGATGGTTTCAGATGGTGGATTTCCCGCATCAGAGAGAGTTTTAAACTCTATGACATGGTACGAATTGATCATTTTATTGGTTTTGCCTCCTTCTGGGAAATTCCTGCTGGCGAAGAGACGGCTGTCAACGGCTACCGGGTCGAAGCCCCTGGCTTTGAACTCTTTGACGCCATTAAGGCAGAGCTGGGGGAGCTCAATATCATCGCCGAAGACTTGGGATCCATTACCGATAAGGTCATTGAGTTGCGTGAGACAACCGGCTTCCCTGGTATGAAGGTTTTACAATTTGCCTTTGACCCAGATGGTGATAGTATCGAAAGCCCTCATAATCATCGGAATAATGTCGTCGCCTACACAGGGACCCACGACAACAATACCATCATCGGTTGGTACGAAACTGAGACGGACGAGCGTAGCCGTGCTTACCTAGATAAATACAGCAACCGCCGTGAGGGCGAGACCGTCAATCAAGCAATGTTTCGCATGCTCTTTTCATCCGTCGCCTTTATGACCATTGTAACGATGCAAGATCTGCTTGGTTTAGACGGTAGCACTCGGATGAATCTCCCAAATACCCTAGGCGGTAACTGGGTATGGCGAATGACCGAAGAGCAACTCAGCCCAAACATCGAAGCCCAACTCCTAGACTACACCCAAACCTATCGTCGTGAAAATGTTAGACTTAAATAAGTTGAAAAACCAGACTGGACCTTCCGTCTGGTTTTTCTAACAATCTATAACTGAAAAATCGCCAAGACTATCCTGCTCTTAAGCATGGGTTCTTGGCGATTTTTAATACAACGAATGCTCTAGCCTACTGGCAACATGCGTCAAGTTTTCCTTGTCATCTTAGGCTTAGAATCCTTCAACGTTGGTGTAGATTTTTTGAACGTCTTCATCATCGTCAAGGGCATCATAGAGCTTCTCAAAGATCGCAAGATCTTCCTCGCTGAGGCTGACTTCTGACTGAGGCAACATTTCTAGCTCGGTCACTTGGAATTCTGTGATACCTGACTCCTGAAGAGCCACGATAGCTTTGTGTAGATCTGTCGGAGCGGTGTAGACGGTGATGGTTCCCTCTTCTGCTTCAACATCATCTACTTCAACATCTGCTTCAAGGAGCAATTCAAAAATGCTGTCTGCGTCGTCGCCAGAAAAGACAATGACCCCTTTTTTATCAAACATGAAGGAAACCGAACCAGACGCCCCCATGTTGCCTCCGTTCTTCCCAAAGGCTGCACGCACATTGGCCGCCGTCCGGTTGACGTTGTTGGTCAGGGTGTCGACGATAATCATGGAACCATTTGGCCCAAACCCTTCGTAACGGCCTTCTGTAAAGGTCTCGTCTGTATTTCCCTTAGCCTTGTCAATGGCCTTGTCGATGATGTGCTTAGGCACCTGCGCCTGCTTGGCACGGTCAATGACAAAGCGCAGCGCTCCGTTGGTCTCTGGATCTGGATCGCCTTTTTTGGCTGCTACATAGATTTCAACGCCAAATTTGGCATAAACTTTTGAGTTGGCACCGTCTTTCGCGGTCTTCTTCGCCACAATATTGGCCCACTTACGTCCCATGGGATTCTCCTTTTACGTGTTTTCATCTAGCAGGGCTAGAAGGATTTCGGTTTATTATACCACAAATCACGAAGAGAGAAAATAGGAAACTTAGGCTTGAGTGTAAAAAGCGATCGCCTCAGAGACAAATCTCGCTGTCCCCTCACCTGCTGCCTGGTCAATGGTTTGAGTGAAGCGATTGTCTTCTACATACATGAGGCCCAATCCTTGCAAGATCTCATCAGTGCAAGGGTAATAGTGTTTGGTAATGGTGTCTTGTAAGGCCTTGACCTGATCTTGGACAGCACTATCTGTCACAGGTCGGTCTAAGAGCTTGCCAAGTGTAGCAAAGACTGCCATCATATCTCGATGTCCGGACTGTCCGTCTAGATCTGTAGACTTGGAGGCAAATGCTTGGTAGGCTGCTGTCTGTCCCCAGCGTGTCTTTGCTTCTTCTTGGTAGGCTTTGAGCTGGTCTTGCTTAAAAAGTTCTAAGTTCATCGGTTGTTCTCCTTGGATGAGTTCTTGGGTCAACTGCACCAATCGGTCCAATCGATCCCGCTTGAGTTCTAAGAGACGGACATGGTCTCTTAGTGCTGCTTGCTTGACAGCTAATGGGCTATCAAGCAGCTCTGCTATTGCCTTTAGAGGAAGATCCAACTCACGAAATAGCAAGATGTCCTGCAGCCGCATCAGGGCCTTATCGTCATAAAGCCGGTAGCCACTATCGGTGACCTGACCGGGAAATAAGAGTCCAATCTCGTGGTAATAGTGGAGAGTACGTACGCTCACCCCTGCTAATTGACTGACTTCTTTGACTGTTTTCATGGTTATTCCTCCTTGACTCTTATTCTATTCTATCACGTAGCGTGAGAGTCAAGTGTTTTTCGAAAAAATTTCAAAAAAACCCAACTATACAGTTGACATGTATAGTTTGACGATATATAATAAAGATATAAAGTTGAACTGTATAGTTGAACAGACTAGAAAGGTAATGCCTAGTGAAACGACCCAAGCAACTTCCTTTAACGGAGACGACTTATTATATTTTACTGGCCCTGATCGAACCTGCTCATGGCTATGCTGTGATGCAGTTGGTAGATGACATGAGCGATGGTGAGGTTAAAATTGCAGCTGGAACCATGTACGGAGCCATTGAAAATTTGTTAAAACTTCATTGGATTACCAGTGTTCCTTCCAATGATGCTCGGCGAAAGGTCTATCAGATCACTGAGGCTGGAAAAGAAATCCTTATTCTGGAAACAAAACGTCTTCGAAAACTCACTCAAATCGCTGAACACTTTAATTTGTAGGAGGGTATCATGAAAAAATGGAAACTATTCACTAACTTAAAGAAAGAAGAAGACTGGATAAACCGTATGCAATCCAAAGGATATCGATTGGTAGGCGTTCCTATTCCCCAACTCTATTACCACTTTGAACCTTGTGTTGCTGAACAAATCACCACTGTCCGAATTGATTTCCGAGATCAACTATCCAAGGAACAATACCAGGACTATCTCATGCTTTTTGAAGACAGCGGTTGGGAACGCATTTCTGGATCACCGTCCAGTGGGAGTCACTACTTCCGACAACTCGCTCACGGTCATGAAGACGTTCTGTTTTCTGATGAGGAATCGCAATTGGCTTTCTATCAACGGTATCGTAAAAGCGCCCTTGCCACAGCCATGATTTTCTTATGTTACAGTTTTATTCATTTCACCAGCATCTCCGATCTCGCTACTCCTTTTCAAGACCCTAAATCTCTATTTTTAACACCAGGACTTTGGCAGTTAGATGGTACAGATTTTCTATTCTCATTTCTCTTTGAATTACCCTTTGCCCTCTTACGGGCTGGTGTCCTCTTTTATCTAACACTCGCAACAACATTATTCTATCTCTACATTGCCTATCAAGCAAAACCTAAATCATCATTTTAAGTTAAAAAGCCACCCCCTATCCATTATAGGGAATGGCTTTTTTCTTAATATTTATTTTCTGTAATCACGATTTCCCCATCCACCAAGTCTGCTTGGAGCTGCTTCGCGTCTAGGTTGTCCAGGTAGAAATCGGTCACCTTGTCACGGATTTGCCCTTCGATGACCCGACGAAGGGGACGAGCCCCCATGTCTGGATCGTAGCCTTCTTCCATGAGGAAGTCTTTTGCTTTCGGAGTCACTTCAAGGCTGATCCCTTTCTTAGCCAGGGTCTGATTGACCTGGGCCAGCATGAGGTCTACAATCTGACTAAGATTTTCCTTATCAAGAGGGTTGAATTCAATCACGCCGTTGAAGCGGTTGAGAAATTCTGGGCGGAAGAAGGGTGCAATCCGATCCATGATGGCCTGCTCCGCCATTTCCTCAGAAGAACCGTAGCCAAAGCCAGCGTTTGAGGTGGCGATAATAACGGTATTCTTAAAATTAACGGTGTTCCCCTGACCATCTGTCAAATGCCCATCATCAAGCACTTGGAGCAAGAGGGTAATGACCTGCGGATCAGCCTTCTCGATTTCATCCAAGAGGACAATGGAGTAAGGGTTTCTGCGCACCCGCTCAGTCAGAGTGTTGCTGTTGTCCTCGTAGCCGACGTAGCCGGCTGTCGCCCCGATCAGCTTAGATACGGCAGTCCGGTCGCTGTACTCAGACATGTCCAGACGGATAACCGCATCCTTATTCCCGAACATATCGAGAGCAAGTTGTTTGGCTAGCTCGGTCTTACCGACACCCGTTGGGCCGACAAAGAGGAAGGAGCCAATTGGACGGTTGCCTTCATCAAAGCCTGCACGGTTACGGCGAATGGCCTTAGACACAGCTTCCACCGCAGCATCTTGACCGATGACCTTGGCTTCCAAGCGAGCCTTCATGTCTTTCAAGCGCTCGATATCCGAAGCCCCCATCTGGGAAACGGGAATACCGGTCATCCGCTCTACTGATTCTGCCACATCGTTGACGGTTGCAACGACCTTCTGGCTTTCGGTGTGGTTGTCCATCTGCTCTTGGAGTTTTTCGATCCGCACCTTTTGATTGAGGGCTGTTTCATAGTCCTCTTTCTCCACTGCTGCTTCTTGCAGGCGCTTGGCTTCTGCCATCTCCGCTTCTAGGCTTTTGAGGTCTGTCGCAGGGTGTTGGGCTGCCAAGTGGGCTGCCGTCACATCGATCAAGTCAATGGCCTTGTCAGGCAGGCTGCGCTGCGGGATGTATTGGACTGAATAATCCACCGCTGCCTTGAGGACAGCATCTGGTAACTCGATATTGTGATGGGCTTCATAGAGCGGCTTAATCCCCTTCAAAATCTGGAAGGTGTCCTCAGCAGACGGGGCATTGACCTTAACCTCGTTGAAACGACGGGCAAGAGCCGCATTTTTCAAGATGGTGTTGCGGTATTCATCTTGTGTTGTCGCACCGATCACAGAGAGCTCTCCACGGGACAGGGCAGGTTTCAAGATATCCGCCAAGCCCTTGGAACCAGAATCGCCACCTGTTGATCCAGCCCCCAAAATCTGATGAATCTCATCGAAGAAGATGATGATGTTGCCAGACTTTTTGACCTCATCAAGCAAGTTCTGCACATTCTCCTCGAAGGCTCCGCGGTACTGGGTACCCGCTTCTAGCCCAGAAATGTCGATGGAGATGATCTCCTTGTTCTTGATGCTGGCAGGTACATCGCCATTGACGATGGCCTGCGCCAGACCTTCTACGACCGCTGTTTTCCCAACACCCGCATCGCCGACCATGACGGGGTTATTCTTGGTCCGACGGGCCAGAATTTCAGCGGTTTCTTGGATTTCCTTGTTGCGGCCGATGACAGGATCCAGTTTACCCTCACGCGCCTGCTGGGTCAGGTTGGTCCCAAGCTTAGCTAGGATCCCGTCTTGCTTGATTTGCCCTTCTTTTTGGGCCATAGCAGAGCTGGTATCTGATTGTGGCAACTGCCCAGTTTGACGGTAAATCGCAAACTCTTCTGGTGTTACCTCACGGCCATTGATGCTGTAGCGGCGGCGTTCACTAGAGTAACCACCCATGTTGCCCATGAGTTGGTTGAAAATATCGTCCATGTTGTTAAAATTGTTAAAGTTGTTGTTCATGTCTTTACCTCATTGAATTGTTTTTGTTTTATCATGATGATGTTCACTCACATCTCTATAATTTTGACCAAAACTGACCTTTCTCTTAAAAATAAAAGGTCTGTCTATAGACAATCATCGGTTCAGCTCGGCTTGTCTGACCATCACTGACCAATTTCTTAAAAAATAAAGTACTCTCCAAACCGAGCCTCCCTTTCTGTTACTCTTGTCCGTTTAATCAGATTTAGGACTGACCAAAACTGACCTTTTTTGTCAAAAAATAGTGAGCAATCCTGCTCCTGTAAGGTTTTTCTCTCCCTTACGATACCTAGTATACACCATTGGTCAGGAAAGGTCAATAGTTTTGTTTGACTTTTTTGTATCTTTTTTAAAACAACAACCCGCCCAGCCAAGCTGAACGGGTTTTCTTTTATCATAGGAAGGATTAAAACGGTGAATAGCCACGCCTTTTTTCAAGTTGATCTTGATATGACCAGCTCGGGTCCACCATTCTACTTCGACAGTCAAGTCAGATAGGTCAGTGCATCCACCAGTTCTACCTGCTGGCTATCCGCAAAGAAGTTTTCTAGAATCCCCTTATGGGAGCTGCCAATCAATAAGATGGCCCGATCATCGGCTTCTAACTGACTCAAGGTGTTCTGAACAATTTTCATATTACGCTGATACCACCAAATCAACCAACCAATGCCATAATCATCGTCACCAGCTACCTGAATCAAATTGGTATAATAAGCCTGAGTATCTTTCACAAACTCTGGCGAATTAAAATGGCGCAAGTTCCATGTGATCCCCTTATCCAAATCAGCAGGCTGAGGTTCATACAGAGCCAGCAAGTTAACTAAAGTACTGTTTTCTTGAATGACCTCATGAACTTGGCCAAAACCATAAAGGCCTTGCCCTGCCTCCATCCAATCGATAGCCAAGAGAGGAGCACCGCTCAACTTGGCCAGAGGATAGGCCAACTGAGCAATCTCATTGGTAGACTGCCTTTCCCCTTTCACCAGCTGATCGATGTAGGTCTCCAGACCTATCTGATTCGACCGTTCCCACTCCACAAAGACCTTGGTCGGCTGGTAGACCGCCAAAGCAGCTACTGCTTCATCCAACTCCTGCCTCATCTCAAAAGTTCGATCAGGATTGGCCAAGCTATGCAAATCCTGCTGACTTTCCATATGAAAGGTTCCCAAAACCATTAACTGTGCCATAGCATCACTTCCTCCTGCTGTTTATTGACCTTTAAAGGCAACTAGTTGACTAGGGTTCGCAACGTCTTATACTCTTTGAAAAGCAAAGATAACCCTTGTCAACTCGCTTCGATGAAGGCCAGTTCTATCATCAGCTTCCTTTCCTAGGCTAGATTGATTTTCTATGAGTATTAGTCACTATTTTCAAAATCTCTGGAAGATTAGCCTAGTTTTCCTTTGAGATACTGACCCGTGAAACTAGCTGGATTGGCAGCAACTTCTTCCGGTGTGCCTGTCGCAATGATTTGGCCACCACCGACACCCCCCTCTGGTCCAAGGTCAATGATGTGGTCTGCTGTCTTAATGACATCTAGATTATGCTCGATAACCAGAACCGTATTGCCATCATCCACAAAGCGTTCTAAGACTTTAAGCAAGCGGGCAATATCCTCTGTATGGAGGCCTGTTGTTGGCTCATCCAGAATGTAGAAAGACTTTCCTGTTGAGCGCTTGTGCAACTCACTCGCCAGTTTCATCCGCTGGGCTTCACCTCCAGACAAGGTCGTCGCTGGTTGGCCTAGGCTAACATACCCCAATCCCACATCCTGAATCGTTTGTAGCTTGCGGGCAATTTTAGGAATGTGTTGAAAGAAATCGACCGCTTCGTTGACGGTCATATCTAGCACTTGAGCAATATTTTTCTCCTTGTAATGCACCTCCAAGGTTTCGCTATTGTAACGTCGGCCATGGCAGACCTCACAAGGCACAAAGACATCTGGCAAGAAATGCATCTCAATCTTGATGATCCCATCTCCCGAACAAGCCTCACAGCGACCGCCCTTGATATTGAAAGAGAAACGCCCCTTCTTGTACCCGCGCATTTTAGCTTCATTTGTCTGCGCGAAGAGATCACGAATATCATCAAAGACCCCTGTATAAGTTGCAGGGTTTGATCGCGGTGTTCGTCCAATGGGACTCTGGTCAATGTCAATCAACCGATCCAGATGTTCAATGCCTTCAATGGCCTTGTGCTTGCCTGGTTTGGCAGAATTACGATTGAGCTTTTGGGCAATCCCTTTTTTCAAAATACTATTGACCAAGGTTGACTTGCCTGACCCTGAAACGCCCGTGACAGCAATAAACTTGCCCAAAGGGAAAGTCGCGGTCACATTTTGCAAATTATTTTCCTTTGCACCAGTGATTCGGATAAACCGGCCATTGCCAGCACGTCGTTCCAGCGGAACCTCAATTTTACGCTTGCCCGAGAGATATTGACCTGTGATAGATTTACTAGATCTGGCGACTTGCTTGGGGGTTCCCGCTGCAACGATTTCTCCGCCGAATTTTCCAGCTCCTGGACCAATATCAATCAGGTAGTCCGCCGCCATCATGGTATCCTCATCATGCTCCACGACAATCAAGGTATTGCCCAAGTCCCGCATCTTTTTAAGGCTGGCAATCAGGCGGTCATTGTCCCGCTGATGAAGGCCGATAGATGGCTCATCTAGGATGTAGAGCACCCCTGACAGATTAGACCCAATCTGGGTCGCCAAGCGGATCCGCTGGCTTTCTCCACCAGAGAGGGTTCCCGCTGCACGAGAGAGTGTCAAGTAGTTGAGACCGACATTCTTTAAGAAGGTCAAACGGTCTATAATTTCTTTCAAAATGGGGCGAGCGATGGTTTCTTCGTTAGCTGTCAAAGCTAGATCCTTGACCAAGTCCAAATGGTCTGCAATGGAAAGGTCTGAAAGAGCCCCAATATGGATACCATCTTCTCCACCAAGTTTGATGGATAGGGCCTGATCATTTAGGCGGTAACCCTTGCATCTAGCACACGGTAACTCATTCATGTAGCCACTCATGACATTGCGAGTAAAATCGCTAGTTGTCTCGCGGTAACGCCGTTCCACATTGGCAATGATTCCCTCAAAAGGAATATCGATGTCCCTCACGCCTCCAAATTCATTTTCATAATGAAAATGGAAGAGTTCTCCCTTTGAGCCGTTTAATATTAAGTCTTGTTCAGCCTTCTTGAGGTCCTTAAACGGTGTATCCATATCAATCCCGAATTGAGTCATGGCCTGTTCCAACATCTGCGGGTAATAATTAGACGAAATCGGATTCCACGGCGCTAGAGCTCCCTCTCTTAGGGTCTTTTCCGGATCAGGGATGATCAAATCTTTATCCACTTCCAACTTACTTCCCAGACCGTCACACTCACTGCAAGACCCAAATGGCGCATTAAAAGAAAACAAACGTGGCTCTAGCTCGGGAACTGTAAAGCCACAGACCGGACAGGCGTAATGCTCTGAAAACAGCAATTCTTGACCATCCATGGTGTCAATCACAACATAACCATCTGCCAGGCGTAGGGCCGCTTCCACCGAATCAAATAGCCTTGAGCGGATGCCATCTTTAATCACAATCCGGTCAACAACCACGTCAATGGTATGGGCAAAGCTCTTTGGCAGTTCAGGGACTTCTGTCACATCGTAAACATCCCCATTGACCCGAACTCGGACATAGCCATCCTTTTGAATTTTTTCAAAAACAGTCTTATGTTGGCCCTTTTTCTTACGGATAACAGGGGCTAAAATCTGCAGACGCTGACGCTCTGGCAATTCCAAAATCCGATCGACGATCTGTTCGACGGAACTCGCAGAAATAGCTCCGTGCCCATTGATACAGTAAGGGACACCAATCCGAGCGTAGAGCAGGCGCAGGTAATCATTGATTTCCGTCACTGTACCAACCGTCGAACGCGGGTTTTTGGAGGTTGTTTTCTGATCAATGGAAATCGCTGGCGATAGCCCATCAATGCTATCCACATCAGGCTTGTCCATATTGCCCAAAAACTGTCTGGCATAGGCAGATAGACTCTCTACATAACGGCGTTGCCCTTCTGCATAAAGGGTATCAAAGGCCAAACTGGACTTACCAGACCCCGATAGACCTGTCACAACCACCAGCTTATCCCGCGGAATCTCCACATCAATATTTTTTAAATTGTGGGCACGCGCCCCATGAATCACAATCTTATCTAGCATACTTCCCTCTTTCTACAACTTCCTTTCATTATAGCACTTTCAAAAAAGAAGCTAAAGAAAAAAGGTCGTCTAGCCTTAAAGCAGCACTTCTTCAAGCGATTCTTCACTCTGTTTGACGTCAGTTTTTCAGTCAGATTTTCAAAAAAAGAGTTTTGTGAAATGGCATTTTTAGTGTATAATAGAATCTGGCCTAAAAGCTTGATTATCATGAAAAGGGAGGACCGCGATGAAACAAATTTTTCTTTCATCTATCGCAGACTTTAAAGAAATAGATGACTTTGCGCCTGGGGCTTGGATCAACCTCGTCAACCCCTCCCAGAGTGAAACCATGGAAATAGCAGAGCGCTTTAACATCGATATCGCTGACTTGAGAGCGCCTCTCGATGCGGAAGAGATGTCTCGTATTTCCGTGGAAGACGACTATAAACTGATTATCATTGACGTGCCGATCTCAGAAGAGCGTAACGGTAAAATTTACTATGTCACCATTCCTTTAGGTATCGTGATCACTGAGGAAGCCATCATCACGACCTGCTTGGTGGACTTGCCTCTCTTTGATTTTTTCATCAATCGACGCATTCGAAATTTCTATACTTTTATGAAATCTCGCTTCGTCTTTCAAATTCTTTACCGCAATGCAGCCATTTACCTATCCGCCTTGCGGCAGATTGACCGAAAAAGTGAAGAGATCGAAAGCCAGATGCATGAAGCTACTAAAAATGAGGAGCTTATTGAGCTGATGGAACTAGAAAAAACCATCATTTACTTCAAGGCCTCTCTGAAGACCAACGAGCGGATTGTCAAAAAACTGGCCGCCTCTTCCTTCCTCCTCAAAAAATATGAGGAAGACGAAGACCTTCTAGAAGATACCTTAGTCGAAACGCAGCAGGCCATCGAGATGGCTGACATCTATGGCAACATTTTAAAAGGAATGACCGACACCTTTGGGTCCATTATCTCAAACAATCAAAACACTATCATGAAGACTCTGGCATTAGCCACCATGGTTCTGTCCATTCCGACCATGATCTTTTCGGCTTACGGCATGAACTTTGTCGATCCGAATGCCCTGCCCTTCAACGCTATCCCCCATGCCTTTTTCTGGATCATTGCAGGGGCCTTCTCTATCAGTGGCCTCCTGATTATCTACTTTATCCGCAAAAAATGGTTCTAACAGATAACGCACAACACGGAGAATTTATTTCATGGAAACTTTTAACCTTGACCACTTGACTAAAAAAAACCAAGAATTTATCCACATCGCCACCAACCATCTGATCAAAAACGGCAAATCAGACAGCGAAATCAAGGAGACCCTCTCAACCATTCTGCCGACTATTGTGGAAAACCAATCAAAAGGCATTACGGCGCGTCAGCTCTTTGGTGCTCCGACAACTTGGGTTGATAATCTGACTATTCAAGCCCAAGAAGCAGCAGCTAATCCTCCTCAAAATGAAAATCCTTGGCTCATGTGGTTGGATGCTAGTCTATTCATCTTAGGAATCATGGCAGTCATGATGGGGATTTTGAGTTTTTCTAGAAACCAAGCTCAGACTTATGGTGTGACCAGTCTCTTTGTGCTCAGTGCCGCAACAGGGGCTATGATGTATGCCATGTACCATTTGGTTTACCGCCATCTGAGAAAGCCACGTAGCGAGCGACCAAGTGGCCTCAAGACTTGGTTGATTCTGGCCTTGATCATGTTTGGTGTCTTCCTGATTTTCGGTCTCAGTGCTTTTCTTCCAGCCAGCCTCAACCCGATTTTGCCTGGCTGGGCCAATCTTTTAATTGGTGCCATTGGATTTGGTGGTAAATACCTCCTCAAGCAAAAGTACAATGTGAAGAGCCCAATCACAAGCAGGGATTAAGAGAGCATCCATTTTCAAACAGTTGACGAGAAAGAATTTGCTCACCACACATTTAAGCCAGAGTGCATAAAAAACGCCTAAAAGGAAGTTTACGACAATTTCCTTTTATACTGATTCAAAATCAAAAATAGATATTGGCGGTCCATCGCCTATTAACAATTGACTTCAATACCGACCAATGCAAGCCCTGAATGACTTCTTG